>JAEZGP010000647.1 GCA_023437285.1 Actinomycetes bacterium
GGCCCGGCCCGGCCCGCCGTGGCGGTCCGCGTCGACCTGCCCGCGACCGGGCTGGTGGAGCGCGACGTGTCGTTACTGCCGGGCGCCCGGGTGTTCGGCGCGGCCCGCGACGAGCGGTGGCGGCCGCTGCCCGGCATCCGGGTGGCGCTGCTGGACGCGCGGGGTGTCGTGGTCGTCGAGACGATCACCAACCAGGACGGCGCGTACGCGTTCCGCGACCTGCGGGAGGGCCTCTACACCGTGGTCGCGACGGGTTATCCCCCGGTTACCGCCACGCTGCAGGTCGAGCGCGGCCAGCAGCACGAGTACGACGTCGCGCTCCACTACTGACGGTCACTGCGCTCCTCCGGCGCGTTTGCCATCTACCGGCCTGAACAGGGCGGATGATGGTGACACGGAGGACTCATGGTCACGGACAGCGAGCAGGCTCAGGTGGCGTACGCCCTGGGCATCGATCCGGCGCAGGTGCCGGACGCGCTGGACCGGCTCGCGGCCGCAGCCACCGAGGAGTACCTCGACATGGTGTTGGGCCGGCGCCAGCCCCGCCGGCTGGAGGAGATCCGCGAACAGCGCCTCGTCCTGCTGGTCCGGCACCTGTTCGCCGGCCGCCTGCCGACCGAGGAGCAGGTCGGCCGCATCTTCCAGCTGACCCCGACGCAGAGCCGGGCACTGCTGCGCGGCGTGATGGCCAAGCACCGCTACGAACTCGCCGACGCCGTGCGGGCCATGATCGAGGACACGGTGCGGCGGGCGTACGAGGACGTCGAGGCGGGCGTGTGGGAGGTGACCGCCGACGCGGCCACCATCGACACCATCAACGCCGAACTGGCCGCCGTGGACGGCTCGTTGCCGCAGGTCACGCGGCGGCGCGGCACGGTGAGCCAGTACGAGATCCGCCCGTCGGCATACCAGGCGCTGCGCGACCTGCTGGCCGCCGGACCGGGCTGACCGATGCATCCGGTCGACGCCGACCTGCTCTCGGCCACGTCGCTGCTGGTCGGCGCGGTGGGCCTGCTCTACGGCGCCTGGCAGCCGGAGCTGACGGCCGCCCTGCGCAGCCGCGTCGCCCCCAAGCGTCTCGATCGCGCGCCGGAGCGCGCGCGGGTCCGGCGTACTCTCCGGGGTCGCGCCGTGCCGCTCGCGGCGGCGACCGGAGCGCTGGTTTTGATCTTCCTGCCCTCGGCGGTGCAGGTGGTGACCCGGGCCGCGACGCTGGTGGCCGAGGACCCGGTGGCGGCGCTGCGCCGCTACGACCCGGTGCCGGCGGCGTTCCTGGCGGTGTACCTCGTCGCCGTGGTGCTCGCGGTGACCGCGCTGACGACGGTCTCGCGCCTGCGCCGGGTGGCGCGGCGGCTGGCCGGCCCGGACCTGGCCGACGGCTAGGGCCGCCGCCCACCTGGACATGCCGCTAATAGGCAGATTTCATCCGAAATACGTACTTACGGCCTATGATCTTTGATTAGCACGAATTGATCGAGCTGAGGGCTTAGCGTCTGAAATGCCGTCTAGTCCCTACCCAGCATGTCTTTACAAGGAGGCGATGATGCGGCGTGCCCACCATCGGATAGTGGCTACTGTTCTCCTGTCTACGGTCGGCACCGCGGCCGCGCTCGCGGCGGGCCCAGCGCTGGCAGTGGCGGCACCGGCCGCCGCGCCGTCCGCGCCCCGCGCGGCCGACCCGCCACCGCTGCCGAAGAAGCTCACGCTCAAGGGCGCCGCCAGCCAGGTACGCACGACCGCCCGCGTCGCCCCCGCCACGTTCAACCCGCTGACCGGCTACCCGACGGGGGCGTTGCCGACCACCTGGCCCTCGGCGCTGTCCCCCGACGGCAACCCGCTGCTGGCCGGCGTCTACGAGGCCACCACCGAGACCGGACAGTCGATCAAGCTGTACTGCGCCGACGCCACGACCGCCACCGCCCCCGGCGTGAAGTACATGGTCAGCGCCAAGAAGACCGCCGCCACCCCCCACCTCGGGTACGTCGGCACGATCATCATGAACAACTACCCGATCACGACCGCGCCGGCGGCGCAGGCGTCCGCCGAGGGCAAGGCCGCCGCGGTGCAGGCGGCGATCTGGTTCTTCACCAACCGGATCGTCATCGAGCAGAACGACCCGCTGCGCGTGGCCACCTCGGCGGTCGTGGCCGACGCGCTGCGCCGCGGGCCGCTGACCAACGCCGGCGTACCCGACCTCATGCTCGACGGCCCCAGCTCCGCCTACGTCGGTCAGGTGACCGGCCCGTTCACCATGAACGGCGGCGTCGGCGACATGATCGTGTCGTCGTCCAGCGGCACGCTGTACAGCGACTCGGCGGGCAGCCAGCCGATCGAGAACGGCGCCGTCGTGCCCGCCGAGACTCGGCTCTACGTCAAGGTCACCAGCCCCGGTCCCATGCAGATCTCGGCGAAGGGCGCGGCCCTCGTACCGGCCGGCTCCGAGGTCGTCTACGAGCCGGCCACCCTGCCCGGCAGCGTCACCGCGCAGATCGCCCTCTACCAGACCATGGTGCTGGCGAGCTGGACGCAGCAGCAGGCGCAGGACGTCATCCCGGTCAGCGCGCGCGTCATGCTGCGCGGGCCCCGGGCCGGGGCCGTCACGCCGTTCGCCGCCAAGACCAGCGGCAGTGGCGGCGGCACGAGCGGCGCCCTGGCCGTCACGCCGGGGGCCGACCGCGGCTCGGTGACGGGCCTGCTGATCGCCTCGGGCGTACTCATCAGCTTCGGCGTCCTAGCCCTCGCCGCGTC
>JAEZGP010000679.1 GCA_023437285.1 Actinomycetes bacterium
CATCAGGGTGGCCCGCCCGCCGTCTACCGGTGTGGCGTGTGCAGGTGTTTGGGGCGGCGCAGGCCGGCGGCGTGCAGCCGGACGACCAGCTCCCGGCTGGTGACCAGGGTGGCGCCCAGCCAGACCGCCGCGGCGAAGCGCTCCTCGGGTACGTCGTAGTGGTCGCGGTCGAAGGCGCGCCGCGGGGCGCCCAGCAGTTCGGCGAACACGTGCAGTTCGGCCGTTGACGCGTCGCTGACCAGGTGCGACCAGAGGCGTCCGGCCGAGCGGCCCCGGCCGGGCCACCGTGGCAGATCGATGAGGATCACGGGGTCGGGTCACGCCGCCTTCGGCGGGACGACGGCGACCACGCGCTCGCGCAGCGCGGTCGGGTCGACGCCCGCTTCCACGAGCAGTTTCACGCCGAGGCCCTCGCCCTCGCGGATCAGGCCCAGCAGGATGTGCTCCGTGCCGATGTAGCGGTGCTTGAGCCGCAGCGCCTCGCGCAGCGACAGCTCCAGGACCTTCTTGCCGCGCGCGCTGAACACGCTGGGTCGCCGCCGGCCCCACCGGGACCTGGCCGGCGCGGGGTCGGTGTCCGCGGCCAGGCTGTCGAACGTACCGGCGCCGAAGGCGTCGTCGATGCGGGACTTCACGGCTTCCAGGTCGATGCCGATGCCCCGCAGGGCCTGCGCGTCCTCGGCGTAGGTGCCGGTGCCGGGCCGCGCGTAGTCCAGTTCGATCAGCCGCGCGCGGATGGCGTGGGCGGTGACCCCGGCCTCGCGGAGCAGCGTGGCCGTCTGGCCGGCGTCCGGGTGGAGCAGGGCGAGCAGCAGGTGCTCGGTGCCCGTGGTGCGGTGCCCCAGGTCGGTCGCCTCGGCCCGGGCCTGCTCCACGACCAGGCGGGCGGAGGTGGTGAACCGTTCAAACATCAGTCCTCCCGTGACTCGGTGGCCAGCGCGCGGCCGGCGTACTTCTTGTGGACGGCCTGCTTGCTGACGCCCAGCGCGTCCGCGATCTCCTGCCACGACCAGCCCTGCCGGCGGGCGTTGCTGACCTGGAGGAGTTCGAGGGTGTCCGCCAGGCGGCGCAGCGCCACCACGGCCCGCAGCCCGGTGCGGGCGTCGGGACTCGCGGCGGCGGCCGCCAGTTCGGTTGCCTCACTCATGCCGTCAACTTTAGTTGACTCACATGGACTCGTCAACATGAGTTGACAAAAGAAGGGGGCCCGGCTTGTGGCCGGGCCCCCTTCGAGTGAGGAGGGATGAGCTAGCGCGTCACGGGCTGGTGCACGTGAGCGTCGGGGTGCTGGGCGAGCCGTTGCCGAGGTACCCGAAGGCCGTCGTACCACCGGCGGGCAGCGAGCCGTTCCACGACAGGTTCTTCACCGTGTACGGGCCGCTCCCGCTGAGCTGGCCGTTCCACAGCTGGTTGATCGACTGGCCGTTGATCGTGACCGTCCAGCCGTTGATCGCGGACGAGCCGGCACGGACCGTGATCTCGCTCTGGAAGCCGCCACCCCACGAGTTGATCGTGGTGTAGCTGGCGGTGCAGCCGCCGCCACCCTGGTTGCCCGTGGTGACCGGGGCCGACGTGACGGGGCCGCGGGTGGTGACCGGGGCGGAGGTCACGGGACCGCGCGTCGTCACCGGCGCGGAGGTGACCGGACCACGCGTGGTGACCGGGGCCTGCGACGACGGGTTCGGCGCACCCGAGGCCAGGCTGTAGGCCAGGCTCGGCTGGAAGCTACCGGCCTGGAAGGCGCAACCGTCGGCCTCACCCGGCGGCTTCACCCACAGGTACCCGTCGATGTTGGCGTTGCCCGTGTTCAGCGTCGGGTACTGGCCGATGCGACGGTCGGTGTTGTCGTCGGCGCACCAGTCGCCGGCCGCACCGCCGTTGCGGCTGGTGTCGATGATCTGCCGCTTGCCGGAGATCCCCATGCCGTTGAGCGCGTTGATGATGCCGTTGCCGAAGTTGGCCTCGGCCGAGGTCGGCTGGAAGTTCGACACGTTGGTGTAGAACCCGTCGGCGTACTGGATGCCGGCGTTGCGCAGGCGGTTGGCCTGCTCGGACGCGCTGTTCCAGGCCGAGTGCCCGCCGTCGAGGTAGACCTTGGCGTTGCGGTTGGCCGCCTTGATGATCTGGGTGGCCTGCGACAGGGCGTTGTTGCGGGCGGACAGCTCCGAGGAGCTGAGGCAGGTCTGCAGCGCGATCGAGTCGGTCTCGAGCACGATGATGACCATCTGGCTGCCGAGGCCGCGCGAGAAGTTCTGCACCCAGCTCACGTACGAGCCGTAGTCAGGCGCACCACCGGCGCTGGCGCCGCCGCAGTCCCGGTTGGGGATCATGTAGACGGACAGCTGAGGAACCTGCCCGGCCGAGTTCGCGGCGTTGATGTAGGCGGAGGTCTCCGCCTGGATGGTGGACGGGTTGTAGTTGGCGACCCAGCGGAAGGACGGCTGGCTCGCGATTCGGTCGCGGATCACGCCGACGCGCGAGTCGCCACCGTTGGCGGCAACCCACTTCACGACGGCGGAGTCGGGGTCTCTGTACAGCGTGCCGGACAGCACGCCAGCGGACGCGGTGCCATTGGCGACCCAGACGCCCGCGGCGACCAGAGCGGTCGCGGCGGTCGCTGCGACGACCGCCAGGCGCCGTCGGCTGCGAATGTGACGGGACACGTGCATTCCCTTCTGAGGGGCAGGTGGAGACGCGCGGGAGCGCCCAGGCGAACCGTACGGTCTTCGATCTGTGCCCGCCAAGGTCACGACACCCAGGACAGTCAGCAATCGCGTCAGGGCCAGCGATCCGGCTTACAGGCCGGTGAAACTTACCGCTTTCATCGATAGATTCGCTGACACCCGCGTGATAAAAGCTCTGCTCATAGGTATGAGTCGATGAACGCGTTGCGGAACACCCCGGCGGGATCCACGGCCCGGGCCAGGGCGGCCGCGTCGGCCAGCCGCGGGTAGTCGCCGCCCGGGTCCCGGTGGAACAGCTTGCCCCAGTGCGGCCGCGCCCCGAACGGGGCCAGCGCCTCCTCCAGCGCGTCGATCGCCGGGTGCACCCGCGCCTCGTCGCGGACCCAGGTGAAGTGCAGCGCCACGCTGTCTCGCCCGTACGCCGGACTCAGCCACGCGTCGTCGGCGGCGACCGTACGGATCTCACTGATCTGCAGGGCCGGGGCGACCGCGTCGCGGACGGCACCCACGGCGGACAGCGCGGCGACCGCGTCGGCGCGCGCCACGAAGTATTCGGACTGCAGTTCGTCGCCCGCGCTCGGGGTGAACTCGAGCCGGAAGTGGGGCAGCCGGGCAAACCAGGGCCCGGGGACGCCGTCCTGCTCGGTGCAGTTGCGCGTCGGCATGCCGGCCAGCGGGTGGCGTGGACCGTCGGCGCGTACGGCGCCGAACCAGCGGCGTGGCGCGTCCACCCCGTCGGTCAC
>JAEZGP010000710.1 GCA_023437285.1 Actinomycetes bacterium
CCGCCGCGTAGCCGACCGTCAGGTCGAGCATGCGCTCACCCAGACCGACGAGCTGGGCCGCAGCGCCGAGCGCGGCGCGGTCGAACGCCCGGGTGACCGCCGCGGGGGCCGCCGCGCCGCCCCCCCCCCCCCTCAGTGTCTCTCTATCTGCTTGAAGTCTGTGGCGCGGAAGATCAGGCTTCCGCGCGTGCGGTGTGCGCGCTGACCAGCGGTGCTTCCGTATGCGACCAGGAGGCCCAGGGTGCGTCCAGGCGGTGCACGGCGAGCCCGCAGGTGCGCAGGCCGTCGGAGTCGGCGCGCTTCGGGTCGAGGCGGGCCGACAGTTGGGACACGCCGGGGTTGTGGCCGATGAGCACGACGGTCGGCATGGTGTCGTCGATCTCGGTGACCAGGCCCAGGAGGTCGTCGACATCGCCGGTGTAGACGGCGCGCTCGTAGATGACCACAGGCGCGGCGCCCAGCCCGAGGGCGACGCCGTGCCAGGTCTCGCGGGTGCGCCGCGCCGGGGAGCAGATCACAAGATCGGGCGCGATGGCGTGGTTGTTGAGCCAGGCGCCGGCCGCGGTCGCATCGGCGTGCCCGCGTGGCGTGAGGGGACGGTCGATGTCCACGACGCCCAGCGGGTTGTCCGCCTTGGCGTGTCGCAGGATGGCGAGCGTCCGGATGGTCACCCGATCATCGTGCACTGTCGGGGGGCACTGGCAGGGCGCCGCGCCGTCTCGGTCTGGTCACGGTACGGCGAACACGGCCGACCGTTTCAGGCGAACAGGGCGAAGTAGATCGCCACGTGGTGGCAGATCGCGGCCACGAGCGTGCACGCGTGGAAGAACTCGTGGTGACCGAAGACGGTGGGCCACGGGTTGGGCCGGCGCAGCGCGTAGAAGATCGCGCCGACGCTGTAGATCGCCCCGCCGGCGATCAGCAGGATGAACGCCGCCACCCCGCCGCGGTGCAGCAGGTCGGGCAGTACGGCGATGGCGACCCAGCCCAGCGCGAGGTAGAGCGGCGCGGAGACCCAGCGCGGCCCGTGCGGCCAGCACAGCTTCATGGCGACGCCGCCGAGCGCGCCGGCCCACACGATGGCGAGCAGCACGGTCGCCTTCGTGGGCGACAGCAGCAGGACGCAGAACGGCGTGTACGTCCCCGCGATGAAGACGAAGATCATGGTGTGGTCGAGGCGGCGCATGATCTGGTAGCCGCGCGGGCTCCACACCCGACGGTGGTAGAGCGCGCTGGTGCCGAACAGGGCACACACCGTGATGCTGTAGATGAGGCAGCTCACGAACGGCGCGATGCCGGGGCGGGTCGCCGCGAACGAACACAACACGATGCCGCACGCGGCCGAGACGAAGAACGCGTACGCGTGCAGCCAGCCGCGCATCCGCGGCTTGCCCAGGTCAACTGGACGCAGTCGGACGGGAGTCAGCGTCGTCACGACTCATATTCTACGGTTACGGTACCGTAAGTTACTAACCAGTAGTGAGCGTTTTCACCGCCACACCCGATCTAGATCTCCCGCAAACGCCTCGCACGGGGCAGGATGGGCGGGTGCGGATCCTGCGCGTCGGCGACCACGCCGTCCTGCTCGAACTCGCCGACGGCGACGAGGTCGACGCCTGGCGCGCCGAACTTCTGCGCCGCCGCACCGCCGGTGAGCTGCAAACCATCGAGATCGTGCCCGGCGCGCGGACCATCCTGCTCGACGGCGTCGCCGACGTCGCGGCCACGGCCACCCTCGTCGGCGGCTGGGGTCCGCCGCCGGCCGCCGGGCCCGCCTCCGGCGACCTCATCGACATACCGGTGACGTACGACGGCGAGGACCTCGCCGACGTGGCGGCCGCCTGGGACACCGACGAGGCCGGCGTCATCGAGCGGCTCTCCGGCACCGAACTGCGCGTGGCGTTCTGCGGCTTCTCCCCCGGCTGGGGCTACCTCACCGGCCTGCCGCCGCAACTCGCGATGCCGCGTCTGGACACCCCGCGCCAGCGCGTCCCGGCCGGCTCGGTCGCCCTCGGCGGCGAGTACGTCGGGATCTACCCCACCGCCTCGCCGGGCGGTTGGCGGCTGGTCGGCCACACCGACGTCCCCCTGTTCGACGTGACCGCCGACCCACCGGCTCTGCTTACTCCCGGTAAGCGGGTACGGCTCGTCGCTCGCGTGCCCGCCCCCGTCGAGGTCGGGCGATGATCGAAATCACCCAGGCGGGCCTGCTCACCACCGTGCAGGACCTGGGTCGGCCCGGCTACGCCCACCTCGGCGTACCGCGCTCCGGGGCACTCGACGCGCCGGCGCTCAAGCTCGCCAACCAGCTCGCCGGCAACGCCGCGGACGCCGCGGGCCTGGAAACCACCATGCGCGGCTGCGCCTTCCGTACCCACGTGTCGACCGTCGTGGCCGTCACCGGCGCCCCCGCCGACATCCGCGTCGACGGGGCCACCGCGCCGTTCTGCGCGCCGCTCGTCCTCGCTCCCGGCTCCACAGTGGAAATCAAGCCACCGCGCACCGGCGTGCGGACCTACGTGGCCTTCGCCGGCGGCGTCGTCGTGCCGCCCGTTCTCGGCAGCCGCGCCACCGACACGCTGTCCGGGCTCGGGCCCGCGCCGCTGCGGTCCGGCGACCAGGTGCCCCTCGGCGGGTGCTGGCAGGACCCCACGATCCTCGACACCGTGCGCGACCGGCGTACCCGCTGGGACGAGATCACGCTGTCGATCAGCCTCGGCCCCCGCGACGACTGGTTCACCGACGAGGCGATCGGCACGCTGCTCGGCAACGCGTACGCCCTGAGTATGAAGAGCAACCGGGTCGGCGCGCGCCTCACCGGCCCCAGCCTGACCCGCGCGGTGGCCGGTGAACTGCCCAGCGAGGGCATCGTCCTCGGCGCGGTGCAGGTGCCCGCCGACGGGCAGCCGCTGGTGTTCCTCGCCGACCATCCGACCACGGGCGGATACCCGGTGATCGGCGTCATCGACGCGGCCGACCTGCCGCTGCTCGCGCAGGCCCGCCCCGGCGCGGCCGTCCGGTTCCGGCAGCAGGGCGGGCATGGACCTCAACGCTGACCTCGGCGAGGGCTTCGGCGCGTGGCGCCTCGGCGACGACGAGGCGCTGCTGTCCGTGGTCACCTCGGCGAACGTGGCGTGCGGCTTCCACGCCGGCGACGCCGGCACCATGCGCCGGGTGTGCTCCCTGGCCGCGTCGTCCGGGGTCGCGGTGGGTGCTCAGGTCGGGTACCGCGACCTGGCCGGCTTCGGCCGCCGGCGCATCGAGTACGCCCTGGACGAGCTGCGCGACGAGATCATCTATCAGGTCGGCGCGCTGTCGGCGTTGGCGGCGTCGGAGGGCACCACCGTGCGGTACGTGAAGCCGCACGGGGCCCTCTACAACGTGGCCGCCGTCGACGACGGGCAGGCGTCGGCCGTGGTTTCCGCGGCGCTCGACTGCGGCCGGCTGCCGGTGTTGTGCCAGCCCGGGTCGCGGCTGGCCGCCCTCGCGTCGGCGGCCGGGCTGCGGGTGGTGGGCGAAGGCTTCGCCGACCGGGGATACCTGGCCTCGGGGCGGCTCGTGGCCCGCACCTCGCCCGGGGCACTGGTCACCTCCGTCGACGAGGTGTGCGCACGGGTCGTAAGGCTGGCCACGACGGGCACCCTGGTCGCCGTCACCGGCGAGACGATCTCCATCGCGGTGGAGTCGATCTGCCTGCACGGCGACACCCCCGGCGCGGTCACCATGGCCCGCGCGGTACGGGAGGCGCTGACCGCGGCCGGCGTGCCACTGGCCCCGTTCGCCCCTTTGACCCCCTTCGCCCCCTTGGCCCCGCAGACCTCAGCCGGTGTCGAGCCCGCGCAGGACTAGCGGCAGGCGCGCGGCGCCCTCCGGGGCGATCTCCACCGGGACGCCCCAGTCCTGGCGGGTCAGCTGGCAGGTGGGATGCGGCCCCTCGACGTCACAGGTGGCCGCCTGGGCCGTGACCTGAAGGACGCCGCCCGGCACGCCGGCCGCGACCAGCAGGCGGCGCGACAGCTCCGGGCCCGTGCCGGCACCCTCCAGCAGCAGCTCCGGCGGGGACGCCGAGACCACCAGCCGGGTCGGCGGGCCGAACGTGTCGTCGAGCTTCTGCCCCGGCGCCGGCGTGAAGATCACGTCGAGCGTGACGTCGCCGGGGGCCAGCCGCGTCGGTGGCCGTTCGGTCTGCTGCCGTTCGCCGGCGACGACCCCGGCCTCGGCCAGTGCCCCCGGCGCCAGGCGGG
>JAEZGP010000741.1 GCA_023437285.1 Actinomycetes bacterium
GTGCGCCACTGGGCCGCCCCGGGCTGCTCGCCCACGCCCACGAGCAGCACCCGGCGCGGCGTGCCGCCCGGGCGGGGCAGGCTGTGCGTGACGCCAGGGCGTCCGGAATGTTCCGAGTCGGCTAGGAACGTGGTGATCTCGGCGCGGAGCGGCTCGGGCAGGGCGAGCCCGTCCTCCAGGGGCGCGGCGGTGTCACCGACGCGGGTGACCGGCAGGGCGAGCACGTCGGCCGAGAGGTCCGCGGGGCCTAGCCTGATGGCGAGCACGGTGCACTCCTGCTAGTCGTAGAGACGGACGATCGCCGCCGGGTACGAGCCAGGGGATGCGCCGGGTGGCTCGTACCCGGAAGGCGATCAACAATTCAAAATGACCGGTTTCGGCCGGTGTCAGCCGACAGCGGACTTCAGCGCCTCGCCGAGCGCTGTCGCCTCGTCCGGCGTCATCTCGACGACCAGCCGGCCGCCACCCTCCAACGGCACGCGCATGACGATGCCACGGCCTTCTTTGGTGACCTCCAGCGGCCCGTCGCCGGTCCGCGGCTTCATCGCCGCCATGTTGTCTCCCCTCAGAATCTTCGCGTCGTGGCCCACATAGGCGCAGACTTCGCACTCATCCGGCGGGGGAGCCGGGTGGGGCGAGGTCAACGACGGAGTTTCCCGTCAGCGAGCGGCGTTGAGCCGTTGCCGCGTCGCGCCAACCAACGATTTTTCCTGATAGTGGCCCCAGACCCCAAACCGGGGCGCCCACAATGTGACGCCTGTTGTCAATTGTTACACGCCAGTGTCACAATGAGCCCGCTATGCAGGCGCGCTCAGCACTGTTCGACGTCTTCGGCGATTACCTTCGGCAACGCGGTGGGCGCGCCCCGGTGGCGGCCCTGGTTCGCCTGCTGGCGCCGCTCGACGTCTCCCCGCCCGCCGTGCGGACCGCGATCTCCCGCATGGTCCGCCAGGGCTGGCTGGCTCCCGGCCGGCTCGCCAGCGGCCCTGGTTATCAGCTCACCGAGCGTGCCGTGCGCCGCCTCGATGACACCGCCGCCCGCGTCTACCGGGTCGGCCCCGCCTCCTGGGACGGCCTGTTCGACCTGCTCGTGATCGACATGCCGGCCGACCGGACCGAGCGCCACCGCGTGTCGTCGACCCTAGGCTTTCTCGGCTACGGCAGCCTCGACAACGGCGTGTGGGTGGCGCCCCGGCCGTCCGCCGAGGTGGCCTCCGTGCTGGCCGGCCTCGCGTACGAACGGTTCACGGCCACCCGCGCGGGCGGCACCGCCGGCGCCCTGGACCTCGTGCGCCGGGCCTGGGATCTCAAGAAGATCGGCGAGGAGTACGGTCAGTTCGTTCGTGATCTTCGGCCGACTGTCCTGACGGTCACCGGCCGCAGCGCGGACGTTCAGGCGTACGCGGCCCGCGTACGCCTGGTGCACGCCTGGCGGGCATTCCTGTTCACCGATCCGGGCCTGCCCGCGGTGCTGCTGCCCGCGCGCTGGCCCGGGACGGCGGCGGCCGCCTTCTTCGACCGCCACCAGGCCCGCCTGCGTGCCGCGGCCGACCGTTTCGTCGACCAGTGCCTTGATCCGCAGACATGGAAGGACCGGTGAGTACGCCGTGACCGACAGCCCGTTGCTCGTCTCGACCGCCGACGGGGTCACGACGCTGACCATGAACCGCCCGGACTCGCTCAACTCCCTCAGCGTCGCCCTGAAGGAGGCGCTGCTGGAGACCGTACGGGCGGCGGCCGCCGACCCGCAGTGCCGGGCACTGGTGCTCGCCGGCGCCGGTCGGGCCTTCTGCGTGGGGCAGGACCTGCGCGAGCACGCCGACGTGCTGACCGCCGGGGCGGACAACCCGCTCGACACCGTCCGCCAGCACTACAACCCGCTCGCCGAGGCGCTGGCCACGATCCCCAAGCCCGTCGTGGCGGCGGTGCGCGGCACGGCCGCCGGGGCCGGCGCGGCGCTGGCGCTGCTGGCCGACTTCCGCATCGGCGGACCGTCCACGTCGCTGCTCATGGCGTTCGCCAACGTCGGGCTGGCCGGCGACACGGGCATCTCCTGGACCCTGCCGCGCCTGGTGGGCCACGCCAAGGCGACCGAACTGCTGCTGCTCGCCGAGCCGGTCAAGGCCGAGGAGGCGATGCGGCTGGGGCTGCTGACCCAGGTGGCCGACAGCGACGACGACGTGCTCGCCGCCGCGCAGGCGCTCGCCGGCCGGCTCGCGGCCGGGCCGACCGTGGCGTACGGGGCGATCAAGCTGGAGCTGCTGGTGGGCGGGTCCGGAACCCTGGCCGAGGCGCTCGCCGGCGAGGCGGAGGCCCAGCGGCAGTGCGGGCTCACCACCGACCACGTCGATGCCGTCACGGCCTTCCTCGCCAAGCGGCCGCGGGTCTTCCACGGGCGCTGAGCAGCGGTTTCCCGGTTTGTCGGTGAGGTGCTGTAGAACAATCCGCGGCACGGATCACCGATCGCCGGGAGGTCAAGGACGTGAATGGCTCCACAGAGGAGCGTCGCAGCACGGTGCGCGTGGTGTCGCCGGTGCGGCCCCGCAAGCTGGCCAAGGTGCCCTTCGTTGAAATGGCCGACGGGCGGCTACAGGGCGTCGTGTCCAGCGGCTCCGACATCGAACGGGTCTACGTCTCCTCGGTCACGGTGGCCCCACACGGGCTGAGCTGCAGCACCAACAACAACCGCCCCTGCGGCGGGTTGCGCGACGCCTACCCCTGCAAGCACATCAGCGCGCTGGTCGCCGAGGCCGAGCTGCAGTACGGCACCGAACAGGTGGCGCGGTTCCTGCGCGTCGACAGCACCCAGGTCAGCATGGGCACCTCGATCATCTTCCTGATCAAGGGCCATCTCGACCGCACCCCGGCCGCCACGGTGTTCAGCAGCTTCCTGCACCACCTCGCCTACCTGGAGCTGCCACAGACGACCGTGCCGGTGCCCGAGCTGCACTGGTTCCCGGCCACCGGGGCGGTGCGCTGATGCTGGCGACGAACCTCACCGCGCTGACCGGCGCGGACATCTCCGGGGTAGCCGACGCCGACGACCTGGTGGCCGGCCTCGACGCCACCCTCGCCCACGGCCTGGGCCGCATCGACGACGAGCGCGCGGCGGCGCTGGCCGCGTT
>JAEZGP010000769.1 GCA_023437285.1 Actinomycetes bacterium
CCACCACCCCGACCGCCGCCAGGGACCTCTCACCGAAGCTTCTCCTCCCTCCCGAGCTGGGCGCGGTCCGCGGACGATCTCCGCCGGACCGCGCCCCGCTTATTCCCACCGACGTAGTTGACGGGCCAGGATGCACGGGTGAAGGCCAACGTCTCGGCCGCCGTGGCGGTGCTCATCCTGCTGGTGGCGCTCGGCGCCGCCGTCTACGCCGTGGCGCGTCAGCGCGGCCGGCGGGTCATCGCCACGGCCGGCCAGCGAGCCACCTACGAGGTCCTGCACACGGCCGGGTTGGCGGCCGAACCGCTGCGCGCCGGACTGTCCGCGGCGACGGCCGGCAAGGCCGTACGTCACCTGCGTACGCTCATCGGTTCGTCGGGGTTGGCGATCGCCGGCCGCGACGGGCTGCTCGCCTACGACGGTGCCGACGACCACCACCGCGACCAGTTGGAGGCCGCGGCGCGCCGTGCCGTGGACACCGGCCGGTCCAACGTGATGAGCGCCCGCGACCTGCGTTGCGACCAGATCGACTGCGCCGTACGCGGGGCGGTGGTCGTCGCGCTCGCGTTGCCCGACAGCGCAGCGGTCGAGGGCGCCCTCGTGGCCGTCACCGACCGGTCGGTCATGCCCGGCATGGTCCGCGCCGCGCTGGAGACCGGTCGGTGGGCGGCCACCCAGCTGGCGCTCGCCGAGCTGGACTCGTCGCGGGCCCGGCTCGCCCGCGCCGAGCTGCGGGCCCTGCGGGCCCAGATCAGCCCGCACTTCGTTTACAACGCGCTGACCGCGATCGGTTCGTTCGTGCGCACCGACCCCGAGCGGGCCCGGGAGCTGATCCTGGAGTTCGCCGAGTTCACCCGCTACAGCTTCCGGTCGCACGGGGAGTACACGACGCTGGCGGAGGAGCTGCGCTCGATCGACCGGTACCTGACGATCGAGCGGGCCCGCTTCGGCGAGCGGCTCCAGGTGCGGTTGCAGGTCGCACCGGAGGTGTTGCCGGTGGGCCTGCCGTTCCTGTGCCTGCAACCGCTGGTCGAGAACGCCGTCCGGCACGGGGTCTCGCCCAAGCCGGGCGTCGGCACGGTCAGCATCGTCGCCCGCGACGCCGGCGCCGAGTGCGTGATCACGGTCGAGGACGACGGTGTGGGCATGGACCCGCAGGTGCTCGCCCGGGCGGTTGACGCCGACGAACCGGACGCCGGCCAGCACGTCGGTCTCTCCAATGTCGACGAGCGGCTGCGCTCCGTCTTCGGCGACGGCTTCGGCCTGGTCGTCGAGACCGCCCCCGGCGCCGGCACCAAGATCAGCATGCGGGTGCCCAAGTTCCGCCCCGACGTCCACCCCGCCCGGGCGACCTGACGAGGTTCAGGCGAACAGCTCGTCGACGCTCATGGCCGTCGTCGCGCGGCGGATCCACCGCTCCAGCTGGGCAACGTCGGTGCACGCCATGATGAGAGCGCGGGCGTCGGAGGACACCTCGATGCCGCGGGCATCCAGCACGGTGAGCAACGATCGTGCCTCACCCTCGGCGCGGCCCTCAGCACGTCCCTCGATCCGCCCTTCGATGCGGCCCTCGGTGAGGCCCTCTATGCGACCTTCCGTACGGCCTTCGGTGCGGCCCTGCTCGAGGCCTTCCTCCAGGCCGAGCTCGCGCCCTTCCTTGCGCCCCTGCATGACGAACTTGCGGACAAGTTCGCTCTGGTATTCGCGGACGCGGGTCGCCATAAGGTCCTCCAAGGTCTGGCGGGCGGCCGCGCTCAACGCCTCGGCCACGATGTCAGAATACAGGGTCGTGCGGTCACCATCGACGCTCTCGAGCACCGTGAGCAGTGCGTTTGCGATCTCTGGGAACCTCGGGTCGTCGCCGTGCGCCATCGCCGACAGCACGGCGAGTTCCGGCGTGTTCACGGCCTGTGTCGCGTCGGTCACGACCGGCACCCGGTCCGGGCCGAGCACCAGGGGCGCCAGCGTGAAGCCGGGATGGCCCAGCTCGATCGGCGTGCCGCACCACACGGTCTTCGCGAGGTCGGGACAGACGACCAGCAGGACGGTCGGGCAGTGCAGGCGGGCCCGCAACGTGGTGACGTAGACCGGCCAGCTCCACCGTTTTTCCTTGTCACGGCCCAGTTGCACCTCCACGATGACCGCGAGGACCGGCGCCCCCGACTCGGTCAGCACCGCGACGGCGTCGGCCCGGTACTGGGTCGGCGCGAGGTCCGCGTAGTCGCCCGGCTCGATCCGGGTCCCGTCATGCGGTGGCAGTTCGACACCGAGCGCTCTGGTCAGGAGTTCCGGGGCCAGCGACGGTCGGTGCCGGAACAGCTCGATGAGCGCTTCGTGGAGGGTTGAGGGCATGCGAGCGAAGCTATTGGATGCGTGCTTTGGGTCGTCAACGCTTGTCACCCGATCGGGTTAGCGCTTCAGGCGAGGTCGGCGTCGTGGACGAGGAGGGCGATCTGCACGCGGTTGTTCAGGTCGAGTTTGGTGAGCAGGCGCGACACGTACGCCTTCACCGTCGCCACCGACATGAACAGCTCCGTGGCGATCTCGGCGTTGGAGCAACCCCGGCCCACCGCGAGCGCCACCTCGCGCTCGCGCGGGCTCAGCGTCGCCAGTTGGCGCAGTGCCCGGTGGCGGCGCTCGTCGCCGCCACTGCTCACCACGTGCGTGATGAGCTGCCGGGTGACCGTGGGGGACAGGGTCGCCTCGCCGGCCGCGACGCGGCGGATGGCGGCCACGATCTCGGTGGGCGGGGTGTCCTTGAGCAGGAAGCCGCTCGCGCCGGCCCGCAACGCGCGCAGCACGTACTGGTCGATGTCGAAGGTGGTGAGGACGAGCACCTCGGGCGCGTCCGGGGCCGCACGCAGCGCGGACGTCGCGGCCAGGCCATCGACGCGCGGCATGCGGATGTCCATGAGGACCACGTGGGGCGCGCAGGCGCGCACCGCGGCGGGGACCTCGTCGCCGTCGGCCGCCTCGCCGACCACCGCGAGGTCCGGCGTACCGCCGATGATCATTGAAAGGCCGGCGCGGACGAGCGGGTCGTCGTCCGCGATGAGGACGCGGATCACGTCGGCCACGGCAACCAGGCCTGTACGCGGAAGTCGCCCGTCGGCGTCGTGCCATTGCGGAAGTGGCCGCCGATGAGCGTGACCCGCTCGGCGAGCCCGGCCAGGCCGGTGCCCATGCCCGGGATGCCCGACGGATGCACCGCCGGGGGCGGGTTGCTCACCGCCATGGTCAGGCCCTCGCCCGGGCCGCCGTTGAGCTCGATGCTGACCCGCGCACCCGGGGCGTGCTTGCGCGCGTTGGTCAGCGCCTCCTGCACGAGCCGGTACGCCGTGGTGGCGATCGTGGCCGGCGCCTGGTCGCTCGCGGTGACCTCGTTGTGCACGTCGACGCGCATGCCGGCCGACCGGCACTCGTTCACGAGGTCGGGCAGGTCGGCGAGGCGCCGTTGGGGACGCTCCCCGTCCTCCGCGGCCGCGCCGCCGTCGGCGTCGCTGTCGCGCAGCACGCCGAGCACCTCGCGCAGGTCCGACAGCGCCTGGTGCGCGCTGGCCCGGATCACGGCCGCCGCCTTCGCGACCTCCTCAGCCGGGGCGTCCGGCCGGAACTCCAGAGCCCCCGCGTGCAGGCTGAGCAGCGAGATCCGGTGCGCGAGCACGTCGTGCATGTCGCGGGCGAGCCGCGTGCGTTCCAGTTGGCGGGCCTGCGCCACGCGCAACCGCTGCTCGGCCTCCGCACGTTCGGCGCGCTCCCGCAGCGACAGCACCAACTGCCGGCGGGCCCGTACGAACAGCCCCCAGGCCAGCAACAACGCGACGATCAACACGTTGGTGATGAACGTGCCGAGCCAACCGAGGTCCTGATCGGGACGCAGCGCGTTGAACGCCGTCCCCGCCACGACGGCGCCGGCCGCGAGCGGCGCGGAGACGGACAGCGGCCGGTGCACGACGACCGTGAACAGGACGAATCCCTGGGCGACGCCGCCGGAGACCGACAACACCGTGACCGGCAGCGCGGCCACCGCCAGCGCTACCGGCCAGCGCCGGCGCAGCCACAGCGCGCCGCAGGAGAGCAGGCCGAGCGCGGAGTCGAGGTCCAGCAGCCACGACGGGCCGTTGAGCCCGATCCGCAACGGGTTGTCCGGCAGTGCGGCTGCCCACGACACGTAGAGCCAGAACAGCAGCGCGCCGATGAAGGCGATCGTGTCGACGGCCCAGTCCCGCGCCGACCGGCCGGGCCGTCCGCCCGACGCGCGCGCGGTCAGGCTGGCCGGCAACAGCCAGGGATGATCGGGCACGACGGTGCTGCTCATGCCGTAAATCGTAGGGAGGGCCGCGCGGCGCGGACACCTACCAAAGTCGATAGTGACCGCGACCTCGGTCGGCGCGGCGCTAGACCGACAGCCGCAGCGGCGGGGCCGCCCGCGCGGCGACGCTGATCCGCATGATTGAGATAACCCACCTGACCAAGAAGTACGCCGGACGAGCGGTCGTCGACGACGTCTCGTTCACGTGCCGCCCCGGCACCGTCACCGGGTTCCTGGGTCCCAACGGCTCCGGCAAGTCGACCACGCTGCGCATGCTGTGCGGCCTGACGCCCCTGTCGGCCGGGTCGGCGACCGTACTCGGCGGGGCGTACCGGGACCTGCCCAACCCCGCGCGGCGGGTGGGCGTGCTGCTCGACGCCTCTGCCCAGCACGGCGGGCGGACCGGACGGGAGGCGCTCACCCTGGCCTGCCTCACCGTCGGCGTGCCGCGCGGCCGGGTGGCCGAACTCTTCGCCCAGGTCGGACTCGACGAGCGCGCCGCGCGCAAGCGCGTACGGGCGTACTCCCTGGGCATGCGCCAGCGGCTCGGCCTGGCCGTGGCCCTGCTCGGCGAGCCCGAGGTGCTCATCCTCGACGAGCCCGCCAACGGCCTCGACCCCGAGGGCATCGCCTGGATGCGCAAGCTGCTGCGCGGCTTCGCCGACCGGGGCGGCACGGTGCTGCTGTCGTCGCACCTGCTCGGCGAGGTGCAGGCCGTCGCCGACCAGGTCGTCCTCATCCACCACGGCCGGGTCGTCCAGCAGGGCCAGACCGCCGACCTGGTCGCCGGCGGCCGCTCGCTGGAGGACCTCTTCCTCACCCACACCGCGTCCGGAACGGAGACCACCCCATGAGCGACACCGCCCCGTCGCTGGGCCGCCTCACCGTCGTTGAGCTGCGTAAGCTCGTCGACACCCGGTCGGGGCGCTGGCTGCTCATCACCATCGCCGCCCTCGCGGCCGTCATCGCCACGCTTCAGGCGATCTTTTCTGAGCCGGCCGACCGTACGTTCGCCAACTTCTACTTCGTGTCGGTGCTGCCCATCGCGCTGCTGTTGCCCGTACTCGGGATTCTGCTCGTCACTAGCGAGTGGTCGCAGCGGACCGCGCTGACCACGTTCACCCTGGTCCCGAAGCGGCATCGGGTCGCGGCAGCCAAGGTAACCGTCGCGGTGATCGCGTCGGTCGCCGCCGTGCCGGCGAGCCTCGCGGTGGCCACCGCCGCGACGGCCGTGTCCGGCGGCGAGTGGACGTTCCCAGCGGAGGTGCTCTGGGGCACCGCGCTGGCGCACGCGGTCGGCGTGCTCATGGGCGTGGGGTTCGGCATGGTCCTGCTCAACAGCCCGCTGGCCATCGTGACCTACCTCGTGCTGCCGACGTTGTGGACCATTCTGGGCGCCTCCATAACGTCGCTGAAGAAGATCGCGGAGTGGCTGGACACGAGCATCACGACCGCGCCGCTGTTCGAGCCGGACATGACCGGCGGCCAGTGGGCCCGGCTCGGCGTCTCCGTGGCGGTCTGGGTCCTCATCCCGCTGGTCGCGGGGATGATCCGCATCAACACCCGCGAAGTCGCCTGACGTCGACATTGGATCTTCGGGGCGGCGTCGTTATCGCGACGGGGGCCCCGAAGATCCAAGTCGAGGTCGGCAGGGGTAGCCGGGGGAGGGTCCGAACCGCGAGGATGCTCCCTATGGGCACTCATATCTACACCGGTCTACGTGTGCTCGCCGTTGACGACGAGCCACCCGCCCTCGACGAGCTGGCCTTCCTGCTGCGCGGCGACCCGCGCGTGGCGACCGTACGCACGGCCGGCGACGCGACCGGTGCCCTACGCGTCCTGCGCGACGAGGAGATCGACGCCGCGTTCCTCGACATCCGGCTGCCCGGCCTCGACGGCGTGGAACTCGCCCGGGTGCTCAGCCGCTTCGCCCGCCCGCCCGCGATCGTGTTCGTCACCGCGTACGACGACCGGGCCGCCGACGCGTTTGACCTCGGCGTCGTCGACTACGTGCGAAAACCGGTGCAGGCCGACCGGCTCGCCGAGTCGCTGAGGCGCATCGCGTCCGCCCGGTTGGTGCCCGCCCACCCGGCCGTCGCCGCGAGCCAGGCCCGGGCCGCGGCCGACGCCGCCCCTGACGTCATGATCCCCATCGAGCTGGCCGGCACCACCAAGCTGCTGCCCCGCTCCGCCGTGCGCTGGGTGGAGGCGCAGGGCGACTACGCGCGGCTGCACACCGCCGAGGCGTCGCATCTGATCCGGGTGCCGTTGACGACCCTGGCCGAGCGCTGGGCGGACGCCGGTTACGTCCGCATCCACCGGTCCTACCTGGTGCAACTGGCGCTCATCAGCGAGCTGCGGCTGGCCGGCAACGCGTACGTCGTCGTCATCGACGGGCGGGAGCTACCCGTCGCCCGCCGGCACACCCGCGAACTCAAGGACCGCCTCGTCCGCGCCGCCAAGCAGGACTGGGCACGCTGATGCCCGAGGAGAAACCCCAGCGGGTACGCGTCGTGCTCGCCGACATTCCCCGCCCCTCCCGCACGGCCGCCACCCGGGCGGAACTGGCCGAACAGACCCACGTCGGGGACGCGCTCGTGCGCGGGCTCGTCCGGGCCCAACTCGGCATCGCGCTGCGGCTCACGGCCGTCGTGGCGATCGGGCTGGGCGGGCTGCCGCTGCTGTTCGCCGTCGCCCCCGTCGTCGCCCGGCAGCGGCTGTTCGGCGTGTCGCTACCCTGGCTGCTGCTCGGCCTGCTCGCCTACCCGTTCCTGTTCGCCGTCGGCTGGGCCTACGTGCGGCTGTCCACCCGCGCCGAACGCGAGTTCACCGACCTCGTCGAGCGACCGTGACCAACTCCTACGCCGTACCCGCGATCGTCGCGATCACCCTGGTCACGGTCGTCATCGGCGCGTACGGGCTGCGCCTGGCCCGGTCCACCTCCGACTTCCTCGTCGCCTCCCGCGAGGTGAGCCCGCACTGGAACGCCGCCGCCATCTCCGGGGAGTACCTGTCGGCCGCGTCGTTCCTGGGCGTGGCCGGGCTCATCCTCAAGTACGGCGTGGACGTGCTCTGGTATCCCGTGGGCTTTGCCGCCGGGTACCTGGCCCTGCTGCTGTTCGTCGCCGCGCCGCTGCGCCGGTCGGGGGCGTTCACCCTGCCCGACTTCTGCCAGCTGCGCCTCGGCGCCCCGTGGCTGCGCAAGCTCGCCACCGCGTTCGTCATCTTCATCGGCTGGCTCTACCTGGTGCCGCAGTTGCAGGGCGCCGGCCTCACGCTGCGCGCCGTCACCGGTGCCCACTACACCCTCGGCGTGTTCCTCGTCGCCGGCGTGGTCACCGCGAACGTGGCCCTGGGCGGCA
Organism: Actinomycetes bacterium; assembly: GCA_023437285.1. Classification (GTDB taxonomy): domain Bacteria; phylum Actinomycetota; class Actinomycetes; order Mycobacteriales; family Micromonosporaceae; genus Luedemannella. Next base: position 7,672 of record JAEZGP010000769.1, read on the forward strand.
TGCGCTCCATCACGTACGTGCAGGCCTTCCAGTACTGGCTGAAGCTCACCGCGCTCGCCGTACCCGTGATCTTCCTGCTCGGTCACTGGCAGCGGCAGGGCCAGCCGCCCATCCCCACGCCGACGGAGTGGCTGCTGCCGCTGGTCGGCGAGGAGCACGGGCTGTTCGCCACGTACTCACTGATCCTCGCCACGTTCCTCGGCACGATGGGGCTGCCGCACGTACTCGTGCGGTTCTACACCAACTCCGACGGCGTCGCGGCCCGCCGCACCACGCTGGTCGTCCTCGGCCTCGTCGGGCTGTTCTACCTGTTCCCGACGATCTACGGGGTGCTCGGCCGGTTCTACACGCCGGACCTGGTGGCCACGGGGCAGACCGACACGGTCGTGCTGGCGCTGCCCGGCGCGGCGATCGGCGGGCTGGCCGGCGAACTGCTCGGCGCGCTCGTGGCCGCCGGCGCGTTCGCCGCGTTCCTGTCCACGTCGTCGGGGCTGCTCACGGCCGTCGCCGGGGTGCTGTCCACGGACGTGCTGGGCCGCGGCTCCGTGCGCAGCTTCCGCTGGTCGGCGGTCGTCGCGGGGGCGGTACCGGCGGCGCTGGCGCTGCGCGTGGACGCCCTCGACGTGTCGCAGGTCGTCGGCCTGGCGTTCGCGGTCGCCGCGTCGTCGTTCTGCCCGCTGCTCGTCCTCGGCATCTGGTGGCGTGGGCTGACCGACGTCGGCGCGGCGGCCGGCATCGTGGCCGGCGGCGGGTCGGCGGTCGGCGCCGTACTGGTCACGGTCGTCGGGCCGCCGCTGACCGGCTGGACCGCCACGCTGGTCGAACAGCCCGCCGCCTGGACCGTACCGCTGGCCTTCACGGTGATGGTGACCGTGTCGCTCATGTCCCGGCGCCGGGTTCCCGCCTCCGTCGGCGCGATCATGCTGCGCCTGCACGCCCCCGACGCCCTGCGGGCCGAC
>JAEZGP010000773.1 GCA_023437285.1 Actinomycetes bacterium
TGCCGGTGAGGTTGGCCGGGTTGTGCAGCGGCGCGAGTGGCACCAGGTCGCGTACGGCGGCCACCACCTCGTCGGTCACGAGCGTCGGCGCGCTGAACCGGTCGCCGCCGTGCACCACCCGGTGCCCTACGGCCTCGATATCGGAAATGTCCAGCGCGGCCAGGATGGACATCAGGGCGGCCTCGTGGTCGGCGGGGCCGCCGGAGCCGACCCGCTCGACGAGTCCCCGACCGACCGTGTCCGCGCCGTCGAACAGCCGCCACTTCACCGACGACGAGCCGCAGTTGAGTACGAGAATGCGCGCCATGCCTCAGCCCTGCGCCTGGATCGCGGTGATCGCGATGGTGTTGATGATGTCGGGCACCGTCGCCCCACGGGAGAGGTCGTTCACCGGCTTGCGCAGGCCCTGCAGCACCGGTCCGATGGCCACGGCGCCGGCCGACCGCTGTACGGCCTTGTAGGTGTTGTTGCCCGTGTTCAGGTCCGGGAAGATCAACACGGTGGCTTGGCCCGCCACGGTCGAGCCGGGCAGCTTGGTGGCCGCCACGGCGGGGTCGACCGCCGCGTCGTACTGGATGGGTCCTTCCACCAGCAGTTCCGGCGCGCGCTCGCGGACGAGCTTGGTCGCCGCCGCGACCTTGTCGACGTCGGCGCCGCGGCCGGACAAGCCCGTCGAGTACGACAGCATCGCCACCCGCGGGGTGACCTTGAACCGGGCGGCCGTGCGCGCGGAGGACAGCGCGATGTCGGCGAGCTGCTCGGCCGTCGGGTCGGGGTTGATCGCGCAGTCGCCGTAGACGAGCACGTGGTCGGCCAGGCACATGAAGAACACGGACGAGGCGACGCTGACCTCGGGTACCGTCCGGATGATCTCGAACGCGGGCCGGATCGTGTCGGCGGTCGGGTGCGTGGCGCCGGAGACCATGGCATCGACGTGGCCGGTGTGCACGAGCATCGTGCCGAAGTAGTTCACGTCGGTCACCGTGTCGAGCGCGTGGTCGAGGGTGACGCCCTTGGCGGCGCGCAGGCGCGCGTACTCCCGGGCGAACTCCTCGCGCAGCGGCGACGTGGCCGGGTCGACCAGTTCGGCCCCGGAGATCTCCAGGCCCAGCTCGCGGGCGCGGCGGGAGATGTCGTCCGGGCGCCCGAGCAGCGTCAGCTGGGCCACGCCGCGACGCAGCACCACCTCGGCGGCCCGCAGGATGCGCTCCTCGCCGCCCTCGGGCAGCACGACGTGGCGCGGGTGGCGGCGCGCGCGGTCGATAAGCTCGTACTCGAACATGAGCGGGGTGACCCGGTCCGAGCGGGCCACGTCGAGCCGCTTGGACAGCTCCCGGCCGTCGACGTTCGACTCGAACAGGCCGAGCGCCACTTCGATCTTGCGCGGGTTGTTGGCACTCAGCCGCCCCTCCAGCTCCGCCAGCGACGCGACCGTGGTGAAGCTGTCCTGGTCGACGGAGATCACGGGCAGGTCGGTGCGCAGCTTGCCGACCAGGTCGAGCACCCGCGTGTCCGGCACCTCGCCGAGCGTGAGCACCACCCCGGCCACCGACACCACCCCGGCCGCGTGCGCCGCGAACGTGGCCGTGACCAGGTCGTCCCGGTCGCCCGGGGTGATCACCACGCCGCCGTCGGCGAGGTGGTCGAGGAAGACGGGCACGTGCGCCGCACCGACCACGTACCGCAGCGCGTCGCGGGAGAACGCGTCGTCGTCGCCCAGGATCCGGCGCGCGCCCAGCGCCTGGGTGACCTCGGCCAGCGTCGGCGCGCTGATCGCCGGGTCGGCCGGCAGGGCGTAGACCGGCACCGGCGGCAGCGCCGCCGCGCCGAGGATCGCCTCCCGATCCGCGGGGGCGGTGCGGTTCGCGATGAGCGCGGCCACCGTCGTGCCCAGCTCAACCAATGAGTGGTACGCGCTGCGCAGCGTGCCCGCGACCGTCTCCGGGGTCCGCCCGGCCCCGTCGACGACCCCGATGACGACCGCGCCGAACTCGTTGGCCAGCCGGGCGTTCATGGCCAGTTCCTCGTGTACGCCCGAGTCGCCCGCGTCCTGCCCGAAGTCGGAGCCCACGACCAGTACGGCGTCCGCCTCGCCGGTCGCCTCGTGGTAGCGCTCGATGATGCGCGCCACGACCTGGTCGGCGCGGCCCTGGCTCAGCAGCGTGGCGGCGTCGGCGTACGTGGTGCCGAAGCCGGCGTCGGTGAGCTGGAACCGGTCGCGCAGCAGCGCCACGATCGGGTCGTCGGCGTCGCGGACGACGGGCCGGAACACGGCCAGGCGGTGTACCCGCCGCGACAGCAGCTGGGCGACGCCCAACGCCACCGCTGACTTACCTCCGCCGGGCTCCAGCCCGGTCACGTACACGCTGCGAGCCACCGTGGCCTCCTCATAGATCCGCTTCCAGGCTACGGTCGGCCATCGCCGGCGTACGGGATAAGGCCTTTAGTCCTCATCCTCGTCATCAAGGCGGGCCAGCCAGGTCGCCAGCCGTTCGATGGGCGTCTCGAACTCCGGGTTGAGGTCCACGAACTCGCGCAGGCGTTCGGCGAGCCACTCGAAGCTGACCTCCTCGTCCGCGCGACGGGAGGCCAGCTCCTCGATGCCCCGATCGGTGAAGTACATCAGGCGCTCCGGGGCAGGGCCGCCTCGATGAGCGCGGCCTGCTCGGCGTCGTGGGTCTTGGCCGAGCCGCCGGCCGGGGCGGCCGCGGCGGGCCGGGAGACCCGGCGCAGCGGGATGCCGTCGAGGTGCTCGAGCAGGTTGAGCGCGATGAACGACCAGGCGCCCTGGTTGGCCGGCTCCTCCTGGACCCAGACGATGTCCTTGGCGTTGCCGTAGCGGCCCAGCACCGCCTTGATCTCCTCGACCGGCAGCGGGTAGAGCTGCTCCAGACGCACGATCGCGGTGTCGGTGATGCCCCGCTCGCCCCGCGCCTGCAGCAGGTCGTAGAAGACCTTGCCGGAGCAGAGCAGCACGCGCTCGATCTTGGCCGGGTCCGGCGTGAAGTCGCCGAAGCCCGGGTCGTCGAGCACCGGCTGGAACGGGCCGGTCGTGAAGTCGGCGACCGACGACACGCACAGCCGGTGCCGCAGCAGCGACTTGGGGGTGAACACGACCAGCGGCTTCTTCTTCGGCGACAGCGCCTGTCGGCGCAGCAGGTGGAAGTAGTTCGCCGGGGTGGTCGGGATGGCCACCCGCATGTTGTCGTCGGCGCACAGTTGCAGGTAGCGCTCGGGGCGGCCCGACGTGTGGTCGGGGCCTTGGCCCTCGTGGCCGTGCGGCAGCAGCATCACCACGGCCGAACGCTGGCCCCACTTGGCCTCGCCGGACGAGATGAACTCGTCGACGATCGACTGCGCGCCGTTGGCGAAGTCACCGAACTGCGCCTCCCACAGCACGAGCGCGTCGAGGTTCTCCACCGAGTACCCGTACTCGAAGCCGAGTACGGCGAACTCGCTCAGCAGCGAGTCGTGCACGAAGAACCGCCCGCCGCCGGCCTCCGCCAGCGTCATGAGCGGCAGGTAGTCGTCGCCGGTGCGCGCGTCCACGACGGAGGCGTGCCGCTGCACGAACGTGCCGCGCCGCGAGTCCTGGCCCGACAGCCGTACGGTCCCGCCCGCGCTGACCAGCGTGCCGAACGCGAGGATCTCGGCGAAGCCCCAGTCGATGTCGCCCTCGGCGGCCATCTTGGCGCGCCGCTGCAGCAGTTGCATGACGCGCTTGTGCGGGGTGAAGCCCTCGGGCAGCTCCAGGTGGGCCTGGCCGACGCGGGCGATCTCGGCGGCGGGCACGCCGGTCTCGATGACCGGCTCGGGCTCCGCGACGGTGCCGCGCACCGGGCGGCCGGGGCCGCTGGCGACCGCGTCGCGGGTGGCCTTGAAGACCTGCTCCAGCTGGCTCTGGAAGTCGCGCAGCGACTCCTCGGCCTCGTCGAGCGAGATGTCGCCCCGGCCGATCAGCTCCTCGGTGTAGATCTTGCGGACGGAGCGCTTGGTGTCGATGATCTGGTACATCAGCGGGTTGGTCATCGACGGGTCGTCGCCCTCGTTGTGACCGCGCCGGCGGTAGCACAGCATGTCGATCACGACGTCCTTGTTGAACGCCTGCCGGTACTCGAACGCCAGCCGCGCCACCCGGACCACGGCCTCGGGGTCGTCGCCGTTCACGTGGAAGATCGGCGCCTGGATCATGCGCGCGACGTCCGTGGAGTACATGGACGAGCGGGAGTACTCCGGGGCGGTGGTGAAGCCGACCTGGTTGTTGACCACGACGTGCACCGTGCCGCCCGTACGGTAGCCGCGCAGCTGCGACAGGTTCAGCGTCTCGGCCACCACGCCCTGCCCGGCGAAGGCGGCGTCGCCGTGCACCATGAGCGGCAGCACCGTGTAGCCCTCGAGCTTGAGGTCGATGCGGTCCTGCTTGGCCCGCACGATGCCCTCCAGCACCGGGTCGACCGCCTCCAGGTGCGACGGGTTCGCCGTCAGCGACACCTTGGTCGAGTGCTCGCCGTCCGGGGTGGTGAACTTGCCGTTCTGGCCCAGGTGGTATTTCACGTCGCCCGAGCCGTGCGCCGACTTCGGGTCCAGGTGGCCCTCGAACTCGGAGAACACCTTCTCGTACGGCTTGCCGACGATGTTGGTGAGCACGTTGAGCCGGCCCCGGTGAGCCATGCCGATGACGACCTCGTCGAGCCCAGACTCGGCCGCGGCCTGCAACACCTCGTCCATGAGCGGGATCAGCGACTCGCCGCCCTCCAGCGAGAAGCGCTTCTGCCCGACGTACTTGGTCTGCAGGAACGTCTCGAACGCCTCGGCCCGGTTGAGCCGGTTGAGGACGTGCTTCTGCTCCTCGGTGGAGGGCTTGGCGTACTTGGTCTCGATGCGCTCCTGGATCCAGCGGCGCTGCGCCGGGTCCTGGATGTGCATGTACTCCACGCCGACGCGGCGGCAGTACGAGTCGCGCAGGACGCCGAGCACGTCGCGCAGCTTCATCTTCTGCTTGCCGGCGAAGCCGCCCACCGGGAACGTACGGTCGAGGTCCCACAGGGTCAGCCCGTGCTGGATGACGTCCAGGTCGGGGTGGCGACGGATCTCGAACTCGAGCGGGTTGGTGTCGGCCATGAGGTGGCCGCGCACGCGGTAGGCGTGGATGAGTTCCACGACCCGGGCCGCCTTGTCGATCTGGCCCTCGGACGTCTTGGCGACGTCGCGCGTCCAGCGCACCGGCTCGTACGGGATGCGCAGCGACATGAAGATCTCGTCGTAGAAGTCGCGCTCCCCGAGCAGCAGCTCGTTGATCACCTTGAGGAACTCGCCGGACTGCGCGCCCTGGATGATGCGGTGGTCGTAGGTGCTCGTCAGGGTCAGGACCTTGCTGACGGCGAAATCGGCGAGCTGCTCGTCGCTCATCCCCGAGAACGGGGCCGGGTGCTCCATGGCGCCGACGCCGAGGATCGTGCCCTGCCCGGTCATGAGGCGCGGGATGGAGTGCACCGTGCCGATGCCGCCCGGGTTGGTCAGCGAGATCGTCGTGCCGGCGTAGTCGTCCATGGTGAGCTCGTTGCGCCGGGCCCGCCGCACGATGTCCTCGTACGCCTGCCAGAACTGGCGGAAGTCCATCGTCTCGGCCGACTTGATCGACGGTACGACCAGGGTGCGCGACCCGTCGGGCTTGACGAGGTCGATGGCGAGGCCGAGGTTGACGTGCTCCGGCGTGACCATCGCGGGCTTGCCGTCGACCACGGAGAAGGAGTTGTTCATCTCCGGGTGGGCGACGACGGCCTTCACCAGGGCGTACCCGATGAGGTGGGTGAAGCTCACCTTGCCGCCACGGCCGCGCGCGAGGTGATTGTTGATCACGATGCGGTTGTCGGAGATCAGCTTCGCGGGCACGGCGCGCACGCTGGTGGCCGTCGGCACGGTCAGCGAGGCGTCCATGTTCTGCACGATCCGGCCGGCCACGCCGCGCAGCGGGGTGACCTTGGGGCCCTTCGCCGGCGCGGCCTTCTTGGCCGGCGCGGGCGTGGCCTTCGGCGGGGCCGACTTGGTGGGGGCCTCGGAACTCACGGCGGCGGCGCTCGCGGCC
>JAEZGP010000778.1 GCA_023437285.1 Actinomycetes bacterium
GCGCACCGCCGCCGCCCCCGGTGCGGCCGCGCCGGCTGACCTGGCGGCGGGCGTTGCGCCGGGACTGGCGGCTGTACTCGCTGGCCGTACTGCCCCTGCTGTTTTTCCTGATCTTCCGGTACGCGCCGATGCTCGGCAACGTCATCGCGTTCCGGCGGTACTCGCCCGGCGGCGACATCTTCGGCGAGTACTGGGTCGGCCTGCGGTACGTGAAGATGTTCATCAACGACCCGGCGTTCTGGCACGTGTTCACCAACACGATGGTCATCGGACTGCTCACGCTGCTGTTCATCTTCCCGATGCCGATCATCCTGGCGTTGCTGCTCAACGAGGTGCGCAACCGGTTCTTCAAGCGGTTCGTGCAGACCGTGTCGTACCTGCCGCACTTCCTGTCGATCGTCGTCGTCGCCGGCCTGATCTTCGAGCTGCTGTCCATGGACGGCGTGGTCAACCAGGGCCTCAAGGCCATCGGCCAGGATCCCGTCCCGTTCCTGCAGCGGCCGGAGTGGTTCCGGACCATCTACATCTCCTCGGAGATGTGGCAGACCGTCGGCTGGGGCACGATCCTCTACCTCGCCGCCCTGACCACGGTCGACGACAACCTGTACGAGGCGGCGCGCATGGACGGCGCCAACCGGTGGCGCCAGACGTGGCACGTGACGCTGCCGGGCATCCGGCCGACCATGGTGACGCTGCTGATCCTCAACATCGGCACGTTCCTGGCGGTCGGCTTCGAGAAGATCCTGCTGCTGTACAACCCGCTGACGTACCCGACGGCCGACGTCATCTCCACCTACCTGTACCGGGTCGGCGTGGTCTCCGGCAGCTTCAGCTACGCCGCGGCCATCGGCCTGTTCGAGGCGCTCATCGGGCTGTTCCTGGTGCTCATGGCCAACACCATCTCGCGTCGCACGGTCGGGGCCAGCCTGTGGTGAAGATCAAGGCCAGCCGGGGCTACCGGGCCTTCCAGGTTGTCAACGCCGTGATCCTCATCGGCGTCGTCGTGGTCACGCTGTTCCCGTTCGTCAACATCGTGGCGCGTTCGTTCAGCGGCGAGCGCTACGTGCGCTCGGGCGAGGTGAACCTGCTGCCCAAGGGGTTCAACCTGACCACGTACGAGACGGTCATGTCCGACCCGATGTTCTGGACGAACTACCGCAACACCGTCGTGTACACGGTGGTGGCCACCGCGATCGCGATGGTGCTGACCACCTGCTACGCGTACGTGCTGTCCAAGCAGCATCTCAAGGGCCGGGGCCTGCTCATCGGGATCGCCGTGTTCACGATGTTCTTCAACGGCGGCCTGATCCCCAATTACGTGCTCGTCAGCGGCCTGGGCCTGCGCAACACCATCTGGGCGATCGTGCTGCCCAACGCGATCAGCGTGTTCAACCTGCTGGTGATGAAGGCGTTCTTCGAGAGCCTGCCCGAGGAGCTCGAGGAGGCCGCCGCCGTCGACGGGCTCAACACGTACGGCACGTTGGCCCGGATCGTGCTGCCGCTGTCCAAGGCCGTGCTGGCCACCATGATCCTGTTCTACGCGGTGACCTACTGGAACTCCTGGTTCTCGGCGTTCCTCTACATGGACCGCAGCGAGCTGTTCCCGGTGACGGTCTACCTGCGCAACCTCATCGCCGGTGCCACGAGCGGCACCGACCAGTCCGCGTCCAGCGACACCTCGCTGCAGGTCGCGGCCAACATCAAGGCGGTGACGATCGTGCTCACCTGCCTGCCCATCATGCTCGTCTATCCCTTCATCCAGCGGTACTTCGTGCGTGGCGTGATGCTCGGCGCCGTCAAGGGATAGCCGCACCTTCCGTCCACCGAAAGGAAGCAGTACATGCACAAGCTATCGAGGCGGCAGGTCCTGGCCGCCGCCGGTGCGGCCGGCGTCGCCACCGTCGCCGGCGGCGCGCTCGCCGGCTGCGACAGCGAGCCGTCGCAGGAGAAGGGCGACCTGTCCGGCAACCGCGTCGGGGCCATGGAGAAGTACGGCGTCGGCGACCAGTTCAAGGCCAGTGAGCCGCTCACCTTCTCGCTCATGCTGCTGAGCAACGCGAACTACCCGTACAAGAAGGAGTGGCTGTTCTGGTCCGAGCTGACGAAGCGGACCAACGTCACGATCGACCCGGTGGTCGTGCCGGGCGCCGACTACAACCAGAAGCGCAGCGTGATGATCAGCGGTGGCGAGGCCCCGTTCATCATCCCGAAGACGTACCACCCGGACCAGGAGCAGTACATCGCCGGCGGCGCCATCCTGGCGGTCAGCGACTACCTCGACCTGATGCCGCACTTCCAGGACAAGGTCGCCAAGTGGAACCTCAAGGGCGACCTGGACGGCATCCGCCAGGACGACGGCAAGTTCTACCTGCTGCCCGGCCTGCACGAGGACGTCTGGATCGACTACTCGCTCGCCGTGCGTACGGACGTGTTGAGCGACCTCAAGCTAACCGCGCCGAGGACGTGGGACGAGCTGACGACCGTGCTGCGCAAGATGCGTGAGGCGCACCCGAACCACTACCCGTTCTCCGACCGGTGGAGCACCCCGCCGCAGCCCGGCGCGAACTGCCTGCTCAACGTGATGGCGCAGAACTACGGCACGTACGCCGGCTGGGGTTACCGCAACGCCCAGTTCGACACGGCGTCGGGCAAGTTCGTCTTCACCGGCGCCACCGAGCAGTACAAGCAGCTGGTGACCTACCTCAACGGGTTGGTGAAGGAGAAGCTGCTCGACCCCGAGAGCTTCACCCAGACCGACGACCTCGCCCGGCAGAAGTTCGCCAAGGAGGAGTCGTTCGTCATCAGCGCCAACGCGCAGACGATCGTCAACGAGCTGCGCAAGGACCTGGAGAAGATCCCGGGCGCGACGGTCCTCAAGATCCCGCAGCCGATCGGCCCGCTGGGCGAGGTCAAGGAGGGCACCCGGCTGGAGGGCGGCGTCATGATCTCCTCGAAGGCCCGCGAGAGTAAGAACTTCGTCGCCATGATGCAGTTCATCGACTGGCTGTTCTACTCCGACGAGGGCCAGATGTTCGCCAAGTGGGGCGTGCAGGGCACCACCTACACGGGCAGCTACGCGTCGGGCGACTTCAAGCTCGCCCCCGACGTGACCTGGGCCGGCATCAACCCCACCGGTACCAAGAACCTGCAGGTCGAGTACGGCTTCCTCAACGGCGTGTTCGCCTACGGCGGCAGCACCCAGCACCTGGAGTCGCAGTTCTCCGACGAGGAGAAGGAGTTCCAGAAGGTGATGCGGGCCCGCCGGACGCTGCCCGTGGCACCCCCACGCCCGCTCAACGCCGAGGAGCGCGAGCAGGCCACCCTCTGGGAGGCCGCGCTCAAGGACCACGTCAACCAGCAGACGCTCAAGTTCATCCTCGGCCAGCGTCCGCTGTCGGACTGGGACGCCTACGTCGCCGAACTCAAGGGCAAGAACATGGACCAGTACATCGCCCTAGTCAACGGCGCCTACGACCGTTACAAGAAGAACCACGGCTAAATTGATCAACGTTGCGGACGGTCCGATCGGCCGGTTGTCCGACGCGTGGCGTTCCCGCGTCGGCACCGGCCGGTCCGACCCGGCGCCGTACGGCATGCACCGCAGCGGCCAGGCCGCCCGACCAGTTCACGCAGGCGCGCGGGACGGTCGCCTGCCGGGGTGCGGCGATGAGTAATCTTGCCGACGTGCGTCAATTTGGTGAGGGCCCGCTGTCGCGCGCGGCTGCGCTGATCTACACGCTGCTGGTCGTGGAAGGGCTGCTGGTGCTCACGGCCGCGCCGGGCCTGGTGGTGCTCGTGCTCCTCGACCGCGACGCCAGCAACCTGCCACTGGTGGCACTCTGCGCGCTGCCCGTCGGGCCGGCCCTGTCGGCGGCGGTCTACGCCCTGCGCCACCGCAGCGCCGACATCTCCGACCTGCACCCGGCCGCGGCGTTCTGGCGCGGGTACCGGCTCAACGCGGTCGGCGCCCTCAAGGTGTGGGTGCCCGGCCTGGTGTGGCTGACGATCGTGGCGGTGACGCTGGCCAACTTCGGCGGCACCGGGCTGCCGGCCTGGTGGGCCGTGCTGGTCGGCCTGATCGGCGTGGCGGCCGCGTTGTGGCTGGTCAACGCGCTCTTCATCACGTCGCTGTTCGCGTTCCGGGGGCGCGACGTGGCGCGGCTGGCCGCCTACTTCCTGTTCCGGACGCCGGGCGTGACCGTCTCCAACGCCTGCGTGCTCATCGTCGCCGTCGCGGTCGTGTTCGTGTCGTCGGAGGCGGTGCTGACCCTGTTCGGGTCGCTGTTCGTCGCGATGCTCGTCCTCGGCGCGCGGCCGCTGTTCGAGGCGGTGCGCCGGGAGTACACCGCGTGACGGCGGCGACCGTCGACCCCGCCTGGCTGCCGGCCGCGGCGTGGCGGGCCGTCGGCTCGCGGCG
>JAEZGP010000784.1 GCA_023437285.1 Actinomycetes bacterium
TGGTGTTCTACCCGCTCGCCTTCACCGGCACGTGCCAGGGCGAGCTCTGCTCCGTCCGGGACAACGTGGGCGACTTCGTCAACGAGACGACCCAGGTGCTCACGGTGAGCGTCGACTCCCCGTACGCTCACAAGGTCTGGGCCGACCAGCAGGGCTACGATTTCCCCCTGTTGTCAGACTTTTGGCCGCACGGCGGCGTGGCGCGCGAGTACGGCGTGTTCAACGAGGATCGCGGCTTCGCCAACCGGGGCACCTTCATCATCGACCGGGCCGGCATCATCCGCTTCGCCGAGATGAACCTCCCCGGCGAAGCCCGCGACCAGGACGCCTGGCGCAAGACCCTGGCGGAACTCGCCTAGCCTCTGGACTTGGCGGGGATGGGTCGCTATGCCCTCCCATCCTCGCCATAACCCGCCCGGGCACCGGCGGACGCACCCATGCGGCGCTCGGAGGCTACCGCGGGCGGGAAGAGCCACCCAGCGGCGCTCCGTGGCTCCGCGCCGCGATCCTGCCCGGTGCGGGCGGCGCCAGCCCTATTGATTTCCGACCAGCCGGCGCCGCACGGTACTCTGTCGACTCGAACGCCCTCGGGCGTGTCGGGCGCGTAGCTCAGCGGGAGAGCATCCGCCTTACAAGCGGAGGGTCGCAGGTTCGAACCCTGCCGCGCCCACCACGAACCACCCCAGCCCCAGGCCCACGGCCCGTGACCAGGCGTTAAGCCGAACTTGACGCTCATCCATGCGAATGCTGCTGTGAACCGGCTTCCCGCTTGTCTGACCCTGTTGTCCGACCCTTGAGGCACGCCCGGCCCGCTCGGCTCTGTGGGGTCGATAGTGACGGGACCGCATCCCAGATCCCGAAGCACCCCGCCGGAGGCTCTGTCTGTGTGTCGCGGACGTGAAAGGAAGCGGCGGCACGCCGCGACCGGTGCGGTGGAGCGACGGTCTTCACCCTCAGCCGGGACTAGACAGCAGCGGCAAGGTGTGGCGATTCAGTCACGCCCGACCCTTGCGGGTGTTTACCCGGCCTTGGGCCGGTCGGCGGACACCCTTTGTCGGAACGGCGGACGCCGGATCGTGCGCTGTGGATCTATGGTTCGCGGCCATGGGTCTTATGCGCCGTTGGTATCTCAAGCGGGAGTTGGAGCGCGCTACGCAGGTTCTCGGTCAACTGAGGCTGGGCGAACAGGTGGTCACCACGCAGACGTCGTACCTGCTTGTTCGTCCGCACGGTCCGGTCGAGGGTGTCATGGCCCTAACAACGATGCGGCTGGGATACGCGTCGGCGGGTGGTCGCGGATGGCGTCTGGTCCTGGAACTTGACGACATCGAAGATGTCGAAACGCGGCGTGGGCCAGGGTTCGGCCGGGTGTGGTTCGACATTATCGACAAGGACGAGATGGTGGTGTCCAGCGTCACGGGCGTCGACTTCTCGACCATCGTCATGTTCGCGGTGCGGACGGTTCAGGACGGAAGGCCAATTGACGACCCCGCAGCCTTGATCCGGGCTGCGCTAACCCATTTGGGTAGATAGCGAGAACACTATGCCTGAGTGTCGTCGGCGCCGGGGAGGAGAAGGCCTCGGGCTATGTGGCGATCGGCGTCGAAGCGGCCGCCGACTCCGAGTTCCGCTCGGGCTGCCTCGTGGAAGCAGTTGATGGCTTCGAAGGCTTCGACGTGGCGGTGCCAAAACAACGACATAATCGAGACGCTGGAGGATTCGGCCGAATGAGAGCGCGAATTCGGGCGCAACCGCGAAGAGGTCCCACGCCTTCGCCAAGTTTCTGCTGGACCTTCGAAGAATACGAAGCTCTTGATCCGAATCTGCGCTAGTAATGGGTCGGCGGCTTAAATCTGGTTCCGCTGCGTACATTGCAGACGCCGGAACCATTGCAGGGCATACAGTGGCCTCGAATGTGCCGCCGATCTTAACGCCGGGGGCCGTCGCAATGTTGCAGTGTTTTCGACCATCATAGGCGTCGCAGTCTTCCTCGTCCTCGTCGTATCTCGCCACTCCTACTCCAAGCCTCGTCTGGACTTTGGTTGATCGAGCGAGACGATATAGCTAAGCCGACACGGGCCGTATCAGCCGATCATTTCTGTTCCACGGCGTGGCGGGTGGAACGGTGTTAGAGGTTGGTTGCCACGCTCGGCGTAGGCAGTGGACATTCTGCGAAGTGCCTCTGGGTAGGTACAAGGTCCTGCGCGAAGTTCCGGATACTACCTTCGGGCTATGGAAAGCAGGGCCTCTCGCGCCGCGTTAACCACATCACTTGTTGCATCGGCAGGTGCTCGATCAATCCAGGCGTCTAGTGAGGCACTGAGGCTATCGAGGTTTGTGCCGCTCAACGCCCGAGCCGCCTGATCCAGCAATCCAGCTGCCTGTGAACTTGTGGTAGACACGAGATTTGTACCTAGTAGCACAACTTTATCAACGTCAGCTGAAACGAGTTCGACATCGTTGAAGGCTCCATGCATCAGCTTGTTGCGTGTCGCCGACAGCCTATCGATCGTCGTTAGCTGGTCATCAGTGATAAATCCATCGTCTCGAAGCCGCACGGCAAGGTCTGCGATGCTAAGCCGACCAGGCAGGTCCTCAAGCGTTGATGCCATACGGAGGACGGATGCTTCAAGTGCCGCAAACGCAAGCAGATACGCCGCCTCTGTTGACGTGCCGGCAAGCTGCTGGGCTTCAGCTAAACGTTGCTTTACCGTGTCCGCTGACACCAAGCGATTTACTGGCTGCCAAAGCACGTCAAGCCGTGCATGGCTCGTCTCAAGCAGGACACGAAGACGCTCAGTGTCTTCCCTGGTTATGCCATCGATCTGGCTCGTCGAAGGACGCTTAACTGCAACTAGTATTACGCGCTCACCATCGCTGGCAATGAGGTCGACGCCGCTGTCTGGTGGAGCCTCGCGGACGTCAAAACCCTCGCGGCGATATGAAGCGATCGAGTCTAGAAGAAGCCGCAGAGCCAACCATCCGTCAAAAATCACGAGATCACCGACCAATCTACATCGGTCGTGACTCGGACATACATGATGGGGTCTCCCGTTACGAGCTCGGCGGCAAGTGCCGGAGACACACCGACGAGTTGGACCGGCTCGCCGGTGCTTCGGATCATGATGCTGGTGTTGCGCACCTGCCGGTCATTGCCGTAGACGACACCTTGCAGGGCGTCTTGCACCAGCTTGATCACGTTGTCGCCGTCGGGCAAGGTCCCGTCGGCGCTAAAGACTTTCAGGTCCAGCTGTACCCGGCCGTCGAACGGGTTCCCACCGTTCATCGCAGCCTGCGCGGCGTGTACCACCCTAGTCCGGTAGGCCTGCTTTATCTGGGTGTTCTTGGCCTGGGCCGATACAGGTATGCCCCTGACGATGAACTCGACAGACGGCATCCAGGTCCTCGGATCGGAGTGGTAACGACGAAGGAACCCTAAGGGCCCGATCAGCAGGTGGATGTACGACACGCCGGACCCTGGCGTCGGGACTTCGATATGGACCAAGTCACAGTCCGCATGCGCCCACAGAAGTTGAAAGGTTAGGTGGAGTCGGTTTCGAGGGTCAGACCCGTAGCAGGTCAGCCACGTTGCCGGTGGTGGTCGGGGTGGATCGGCGCAGGTTGATCAGCGAGGATGACATGGCGGGTGTGGTCCTGTCGGAGTCGTGTTGTCAGCAACTCCATGATCACCGCCGTGATCACACCTGCCTCACACCCTCCCGGACTGTCCACATAGTCCCAGGTCAACCCACCTCAACCGCGACTACGCAACGGCCCTGGGCGTGACCCTACCCGGCGCACGCCTAGCGGGGTCGTGCTGCCCATGTGTAGATCAGCGGTCCATCCTTTTGAGGAAGTCGCGTGCCAGCGACTCCCAGGCTTCGCGGCGGACATCGCCGTCGATCATGTTCAGCGCGTGCTCGACGTCCGACTGATTGGTGGGGTCCCAGTCGTCTTGCCGCGCGTAGATGGCTAGCTCGCGCCCACTGGTGTCCCAGTAGAGCACCCAGACGTTGTGACGTTCGCTGGCATGCGTCATGGCGTGCATACCGTCGAGCCCTTTGCTGAGATCGGTGTTCACCTGTGGGAAGCGGCTTGCATAGGTCCATATGCGCCATGCCCCGGTGAATGCGAGGTCGACGGCGAGCTTGTCGAACGGGACGGAATTGTGCCCGTTGAGGATGATACCGAGCGCCATGCCTTCTGATACGGCGTTGCGCTGTCGGGCTGGAGTGATAGCCATCAAGTCATTATCCCGTGTCGCGTCGTGTTGGGTCGTCGTGGATGGCCGATCGCTGCCGTGGCGCGTCGACCTAGCGGGGCCAGGTGCTCCAACCACCGCTAGAATGCCATCCCGAACCGGATGTCATCGCGCGCCGAGTATCGGCGTCACCGATCTCATCGAGCAATCTTCGGCCCTGATCACCACTCAGAGCGACCGCTTCGCCGTTCGCGTAGCCCCGCGCCAACCAGCCGAGTTCGGCTATGCACAGCTCGGTCGCGACGTCCAGCGCCGAGATTCCCTCGATTGCGAACTGCCGAATTGCGCAGTGAGCCGACAGAAAGAGGTCGCCTGGCATCGCAAGGATGGAACCGCTCTCAACCTGCGCTTCGCTTGCACGCCACCATTGCCGCTCCCACAGCGCGCCGTGCCTCGATCTAACTATGCAAATACCTGATAGCTGGTACGTCGATCCCTTCGAAGGTGAGGCCACCTGACTCGTCTTGGGTCACGATCGAGCCGTGGTAGAACGGCTCGTCCTCGGGAATGTATCCGGCTGCCTGCGCCTCGTAGAAGGCCTTCCCGATCTCGTGCGCCCAAAGGATGTACTGGAGTACTCGCCACTTTCCCTCCTTGCGTGCGAAGAGGTTGTCGATGCGTAGCAGTGGCAACCGGGCTACCTCGCACAGACGGTTCTTGATCTGATCACGCTCGATCTGTCTGTCGTCAGTGAGATGCTGTGGTCCGTCGTATTCGACGGCCAGCACCGGCAGGTGACTCCCCGCGTCGAAGGCTACGAAGTCAAGGTGCGCGGTGAAGGCGAAGTCTCGCTCGCGACGCGTAAGCGGGAGGTCATCGACGTCGATAGCGTCGCGTAGTCTCATCTTCAAGGAAAGCCGGTAGCCGTTCTTCTCCGCGTATTCCGCAAGCATGCGGTCGACAGCGGCCTCAGGCGGGTTTAGTACCCGCTTGCGTCGATCCACGGCATGACCGTACCTTGCGGGGATCGCACAACAGGAGTCGCGTGCGTCGATATGCTCAGGATGATCAATCTTGACGGCGGGCGGTAGCAGCGCGTGTAGCAATGGCCTCGTACGAACCTGGGCGCTGGCCGCCTGCGGCGTATCCGATCGAGGTGCGTTTGGTAGTGGTCCTGGCGGCCGGCCGCACCTTACAAGCGGAGGGTCGCAGGTTCGAAACCTGCCGCACCCACATTCTGGCAGCTGATTTGTGACCCTGCCCACGTTGATTCGGGTGGCAGCGGACCTCGGTTCGTACGCGGACGACCACGCGTCCCCAGCCTGACAACGATCGGTAGACGGTCACGATGCGGGTGCGACGGTACGTCTACTTCGCGTTGGTTTCCGAACAGCTTTCGGCCGCCGCGATCAAGGCGGAGGTCGGACTTGAGCCGGATGAGGTGGGCGTTCGGGGATCTCGCCTCCGCATACCGGCTCGTTCCTCGGTCGCATACCTGGAAGGTCGTCTGCCGTAACGAGAGCCTGTTTCTGCACGCGCAGATCCAGCACGTGATCGACCGGTCCAACGGCACGCCGACCGGATCACGGCCCTCACGTCCCTGCTCGTTGACGGTGAGCCGGTCGTGTCTGCCGGGCTCCAGATCGTCAGGGAGTACACGCCCGAGGTCAACGGTGAGGAACCCGCGGAACCGAACCTGCTGGGCTGGAGTCTGGAGCGGTGGACGCTAGCGTTTCTGGCGCGGACGGGTGCGTTCGTGGACGTCGACGAGTACCACCTCGAACCTTCGTAGACGGGACCGAAGGGTCGGACTAGAATTCGGACCATGGCGCAGACCCTCAATGTGACAGACGCGAAGGCTCGACTGTCCGAGCTTGTCGCGGCCGTTGCCACCACGCATGACCACGTCGAGATCACCCGCAACGGTGAGCCGGCGGCCGTCCTGGTGTCTATGGAGGAGATCCGGGCGCTGAGGGAGACCGTGGCCATCCTGTCCGACGCGGCCGCGATCGCGGATATCCGGGAAGCTGAGGAGGATATCGCGGCCGGGCGTCTCGTGGATGCGAGTGATCTGGCGGATGTGATGCGGGCTCGGCGTCAGGGTGCTGCGTGACCGCACCCGAGCGGTGGGTCGTGAAGCTCACTGGTCCGGCGCGTCGAGCGTTGGAGAGCGGGTTGCCTGAGGCGGTCGCGTGGGCGGCGTACACGTTTGTCTCGCAGCGACTGCCGATCAATCCGCACCGCCTCGGCGGTGAGCTGACCGGGCCGTACGAAGGGATGCGGTCGGCTCACCTGGGGACGTATCGCGTGGTGTACCGGATCGACGAAGACACGCGGACGGTGCATGTTCTGTCGATCCGACTCCGTGGCGATGTCTACGGCGTCCGCTGAGCCGGTTCGTGTAGCAACGTCGCCAGACCATCTCGGCCATCCGTGCCCCGGCGCTTGCCTCCGTGCCGGCTGATGATGCGCCAGCAGCCGCTTCCGGCGTCCTGGAACTGCCACTGTTGCCAAGCGTTGCCGTTGTGGGTGTACTGGCCGACGCGCGCGCCGTTGTCAAGGTTCGGCGACTGGGCGTCCATGGCCTTGCCGCCGTGGCGCACGGTGAGTCGGTAGGCGTACCCCGGACAGAAGAGGAGCCGTCGTGTCGCATCCACTGCTGGAGTCCCTGGTGCGCGCCGGGATATCCGATGTCGTGTCCGTGGCGCCGGCGACCGGGGGCCTTGCGGCGCTCGCGGGCATCGCCACCCGCCGGGACGCGCCGCCGGTGTTCGTGAAGGCATTCGCTGACGCGCCGGCCGACGACGTCTTCGTCGCGGAGGCCGAAGGGCTCACCGCCCTGCGTGAACTCGGCGGGGTGCCAACCCCTGAGGTGATTCTTGCGGACCGGGACGTGCTGGTGCTGTCGGTGCTGCGGCCGAGGCCGCGCGACGGGGCCTTCTGGGAGCGGTTCGCGCACCTGCTCGCCGGCCTGCACCTGGGTACGACGCATCCGCGCTTCGGCTGGCACCGCGACAACTGGTTGGGCCGCCGCCGGCAGGTCAACACCTGGGACGACGACGGCTTCGCGTTCTTCGCGGAGCACCGGCTGCTCCGGTGGCTCGGGGAGCCGCGCGTCGAGGCGGCCCTCGACGCGGGCGACCGGGCGGCGCTGGAGCGGCTGTGCGACCGACTGCCCGACCTGTTGCCGGACCGGCCGGCGTGCCTGACGCACGGCGACCTGTGGGCCCAGAACGTGCTGGCCACCCCGGACGGGCAGCCGGCCCTGATCGACCCGGCGGTCTCCTACATGTGGGCCGAGGTCGACCTCGCCCACGTGTGGTCGACGTCGCCCCCGCCCGAGGCGGACCGGTTCTTAGCCGTCTACGCGGAGTTGACCTCCCTCGACGCCGACTGGCGAGCCCGCATGCCGATCATCCAGCTGCGCCAGCATCTCGCCGTGGTGGCCCAGTTCGACGACGACTGGGGGGCGGCCGAGCAGATCCGGGCCACACTCGCCCCGTTCCGCCGGTCCGGCGAGCAGCCCCGGATCGGGTAGCGCAGCGACGCGGGCCCAGCGCCGCCCGGATCACGGTGTTTTGCCGGCCCCGTTCGGGGTACGAGCAAGGGCTGCACGGGAC
>JAEZGP010000785.1 GCA_023437285.1 Actinomycetes bacterium
GTGTCAGGTCGGCCCACGTGACACGCGACGCGGAGATCATCTGCTGGTGCAGCACAGCGTCCTCGCCGCCAAATGCGACGACCGCGACGTGGATCTCGCCCCGAACGGAATCCTCCGCGCCGAGGGCGTCGAACATTGCCGCAATGCTCCGGTTGAGCTGGACGATCTTGTCGCCGTCCATGCTTCCGCTGGCGTCGGCCAACACAATCACCGGCATCGGCCGGGGCGCTCTACGCGACCGGGACGCCAACGTGTCCGGCCGCATCATTGCGGGCTCCACCATGCAGTTCACTCCTCCGCGACTCGTCGAACGACGCCCTGCGCCCACATCAACGGACCTCGTGACGGCGCGGAGCCAATCAGGATTGCAGACACGAAATCGGACGTCAAGCGCCTAGGAGGATGAATGTCGTGGGCCGCACGGTCGCACCGAAGTTCACGCGGACCGGTGCCGTTGCCGACCGGGGCGCGTGACCTGACCGTGACGAGCAATCCAGAGCGGCGGTCCAACCCTACCGGTGGGGCCCAGCCGCAGCGAGCGCCTGATGCACCGCGCGCTCCAGCAGCAGCAACCACACCGACGCACTGTTATCAGCAAACCTGGAGCGCCGGAACTTGAACGGCATCTCCCTGCCACTCACTGCCCGAACCTCCAGGCGGCCCCAGGTAAACCGCTGGTCGCTCGGTGGTTCCTCGGACGTCAGGCACCCGCCTGGGCTGCCACGCACCCGCGCGGATTTGCGTCCGGCCCTGACCCACACACGACCGGCCCCATGCCGTGGACCAGGATGTTCTCTACCGGACGGACCACCTAGCGTCCGGACTGAACCGCATTACTCTCGTAAAGAGAGCAAATATAGAAGTATCGGACTTCTAATCCGCAGGTCGCTGGTTCGAATCCTGCCGGGCGCACCAGTCTCTACCAGCACATATAGCCGCACGACCATGTCTTGGTCCGCCGATCTATCGGCCATGACAGCAACGCCGACAGCAACCGCGACGCTGCCCACCACCCCTCCCCCGCTTCCGGCTCGCGGTCGTCAGACAGTACGTCGTCGATCTCGTTGGCCGCTTCCTGCCGCATGGCCGGCAGCACGTACCGGCGGCCGCCTTAGCGCGTATGGCATTGTGCGCGGTGGCCTCGCGCATGTTGGTCGACAGGTCTCGGCCGGGCGGCGCTTGGGACTATGTGAGGGATCCGGGCTGGAGTACTGATAGTGCCTGTCAGTTGCCGTGTTCCCGTCGCGGGTGCCCCCGCGGTGGCTTGAGCGCTTGCGACGGGTCGGCCGCCTCCACACCTCGCAGCTGGGCCGCGATTGCCTGCTGCTCATCAGTCAGCCCGGACGGGTGCTCCAACCACCAACCGGGTCCCCACCGCAGGACCTTGCCATAGATGGTCAGGATCAGCCCGGCCTCAAAACTCGGCGCCGGGCAGCGTACGGCGCGCACGAGCGGATCCTCCTCGCACAGCGACTCGTGGCGACCCGCGTCGGGAACATAGCGAGTGACGTACTCGGTGTAGCAGTCGATGAACACCCATCCGGACCCGTCCGCCGGCACGTAGCACAGGACGCGCTTGTCCACGACGAGGCTAGGCGGCCCGAGCGCGGCCTCGACTTCACTACGCCGCACGTCGTGGCCATCGAAGCGGTCGCGGAGACCGGACGTCAGCTGGCCCCATTCTTCGCAGCCCAGCAGATGATCCACATGAATGTAGCCCAGATGGTGGAACTGCTCGGCGAAGACGGAAGCCACCTCGGCGCGGTAGTCACCGTTTTTGCCGAACAGCGCCGCAAAGGGTCCGACCACGCCGAGCTTGCCGTACCCGCGGACGCGCTCGTAGACCTGCTCAAGGTCGGCCTCGCGCTCATCGAGAAAGCACAGATCGGCCAGCAGACCGCGAGCCTGGATATCGAACGCCCGACCATCGGAGGCGTACATCCCCGCCCTCGTGATCATCAGCGGCAAGCGGTTGAGCCATCGCTGCCGAAGATCCGCCGCCGCACGCACGCCCGGTATCCTGCCTGCCACACTGCCTGAATTCCAGTCCGGCCGATGTTGATCGCTGGTCACTCGGTGGTGACGGTGACCTGCACCTCGTCACCGCCGAGGTTGGTCATCGAGTTTGCCCACCAGTCCAGCCGCGCGGTGCCCTCGAAATGGTCCATGGTGGTCATCGTCGTACGTCATCAACGTTTTCGACCCAGTGGGCCTGGCACTGCGGATGCGTTGCCAGGTCCACTGTGGTTGTTCGAGTTAGGCGAGGCTTTCGATCTGGATCCAGTCGTTGGCGCAGGCATCGGTGAGCTTGGCCTTGTAGGAGCTGCCGTAGAGGCCCCAGATCACGCGGGTGCCGACGCTGCCCTTGCCGGTGGCCACGGTGACGCCGGTCTGGGTGTCCCAGACCTTCCACGGCGAGCCGGTGCAGGCGCGGACGTGCACGTCCACGAAGTGACTGGTCGGGTTGGCCGAGACCGAACCGGTGGTGCAGGTGCGGTAGACCCCCGAGTGGAAATAGGGCGCGGTGCAGCTTGCGGAGGTGGCGGCATAGGCGGGGGAACCGGCGAGCACGACCCCCGTCAGTGCGACCACAGACGTCACCGCGACAGCGCGCAGACGCCGCTTGAGGAAACGCACGACTTGTGCTCCTTCTCTGTTGCTAGTTGAACCTTCGGCTGAGAAGGATAGATATCCTTGCCCTGCGCCACTGCCCCGCTCGGCGCATCTGGACCATCCCGCGAATTCGGACAACCGTTCGACTCGTGGTCGCGTCACCTGACTGCGGCCACACGACGAGGGCGCGGTCGGCCGACCGCGCCCTCGTGTTGTATTAGCTTCCTCCGCGATGGACCTCACCGTCCTCCTTCATAAGCGGACACTCAGCCGAGTACGCGCCCCGGAGGCGATCGCTGACGTTCGAGCACCGGCTTTGCGGCGGCTGATCGACCGCGGGGCTCGCTTCGTGCCCACGCGGGTTGTGCTCGGCCCGCGTGCCGCCGCCGCGCCGAACCGCAGGGCGGCGGCACCGCGGGCGGCGGGGTCGCCCAGGCCGCCGCGACGATGTCGTCGAACTCGCGGCGCAGCAACTCCGCGTCGTCGAGGATCAGGTCGATGAAGTCATCACGGGTCTGGTGTACGGGAGTCGTGACCGCCATGGGCGTGCCTCCCTAGACCGCGCGTGGCTGACGGGCTCAGGCGTCGATGGTCTTCACGTCACTGTTGGCGGTGACCTCCCGGGGCGCGCTGCCGCCGGCAATCTCGATCTTGCGGGGCTTCGCCCGCTCCGCCACCGGGATGCGGATCACCAGGACGCCCTGGTCGTAGGCCGCCTTGATGTGCTCGGTGTCCAGCGAGTCCGACAGGAAGAGCTGCCGCGCGAAAACGCCCAGGGGCCGCTCGCTGACCTGCACCTCAGCGTCGCCGCCGAGGTTGAGCGGACGGCGCTCGGCGCGCACGGTCAGCACGTTGCGCTCGACGTTGACCTCGATCGCGTCCTCGGCGACGCCCGGCAGGTCGAACGCGACGACGAACTCGTCGCCGGCGCGGTAGGCGTCGATCGGCATGGCGGCGGGCCGCGACCAGGTGCCTGGCTGGCCGAACACCTGCTGGGCGAGGCGGTCGAGCTCGCGGAACGGGTCACTGCGCATCAACATGTCTGCCACCTCCTGTGTCGTTCACGTCGTGTCAATGCGCTGACTATGTTGTAGCATGTCATCGCAACGATGACAAGTGGAATGTCATCCTAAAGATGACAGGAGTCAGTTGGTGGACCCCTCGGACGCCGGACCCGACCCGGTGGCCGCCCTCCTGGCCGTACTCGCCGATCTCGCGCGGCCCGACGGCGCCGCGGCTCCGGACCGGACCCGGCTGCTCGCGGGCCTGTCTGCGCTGCACGAGGTGCGGCGCCTGCTGGACGCGTGGGAACCGCGGCTGATCGCGGCCGCCCGCGACGCCGGGGTCAACTGGGCGGACATCGCGCCGGCGCTGGGCGTCGCCAGCCGCCAGGCCGCCGAACGCCGGTACCTGCGCCTACGCGAGCCGGCCCGGGACGACCACCCCACCCAGGACCGGCGCGTCCTCGCCGAGCGCGACCGCCGGGCC
>JAEZGP010000061.1 GCA_023437285.1 Actinomycetes bacterium
CGCCGCGACGGACAGTGCGACGAGAACTGTTTGAGGCCGGCGTCGGGGCATGGTTCCTCCGATAAGTCCAGGTCCACAGGGGACGACAGTGGCTGGTGAGCAGAGCGTACCGGCGCCATCGCCATTAATCGATATATTGTGCCGGCGCTACCATGCGGGCATGGTGGCCGTGTTGGTGCTGGTACACGCGGGTGTGGCGGCGTTGTGGCTGGGGTCGATGGCCTACAGCCTGTTCGTCGTGCAGCCGCGCCTTCCCCGCATCGTCGGGTCCGCCGACATCGAGGACGCCCAGCGCGAACTGGCCCAGGGCAACCGCTGGCCGGTGGTGGGCGTGATCACCGCCCTCTGGGCGACCGGCGCGGCCCTCGCGCTGGTCCAGGACGGTCCCTGGTGGCCGCTGCTCGTCAAGGTCGGTCTCCTGGCGGCCGCCACGACGCTGTTCTGGTGGATCTCCTGGCGCGGCTGGCCCCGGCGGGTGTTCGCGCTCCCGGCGGAGATCGGCGCCCTCCAGCGCCGGTTCCGGCGTATCGCCCTGACCATGTTCGCCATGGTGGCGATGTCCTTCGCTGTCTCATTCCTCGCCTGAAGCTGAGACTTTTCGCAGCGTGCGGTAACACAGAGTTAACCGCCTAGGGGCGTGAGTCTTCCCACGTCAGGTTTGCCCAGGGCGGGCCGGTGAGAAAGGCTTAGTGCCGAGGAGGTCTTCCACATGAAGAACCGCGACATCGGCGGCGTGCCGGTCAGCGCGATCGGGCTGGGCGGCATGCCCATGTCCATCGAGGGCCGGCCCGACGAGGCGCGCAGTATCCGGACTATCCACGCGGCGCTCGACGCCGGGGTGACTCTGATCGACACGGCGGACGCCTACCACATCCACGCCGACGAGGTCGGTCACAACGAGTCGCTGATCGCCAAGGCGCTGGCGAGCTACGGCGGCGACACGTCGCACGTGCTGGTCGCCACGAAGGGCGGCCACCAGCGTCCGGGCGATGGCAGCTGGACGATCGACGGCTCTCCCGAGCACCTGCGCGAGGCGGTCGACGCCTCGCTCAAGCGGCTGGGCGTCGACGCTATCGGCCTCTACCAGTACCACCGCCCGGACCCCCGGGTGCCGTACGCCGAGTCGGTCGGCGTCCTCGCCGAGCTGCTGGACGCCGGCAAGATCCGGCTGGCCGGCATCTCGAACGCCAACGTCGACCAGATCCGCGAGGCCAACGAGGCGCTCGGCGGCCGGCTCGCGTCGGTGCAGAACCAGTTCTCGCCGGAGTTCCGCTCGTCGGAGGCGGAGCTGAACCACTGCGCGGCTGAGAACATCGCGTTCCTGCCGTGGTCGCCGCTGGGGGGCATCTCCCGCGCGGGGCAGCTGGGCGAGCGGTTCGCGATCTTCGAGGAGGTCGCGAACGCGCACGGGGTCAGCCCGCAGCGGGTCTGCCTGGCCTGGATGCTGGCCAAGGCGCCGGTCGTCATCCCGATCCCGGGTGCCAGCCGGCCGGAGTCCGTTCTGGACTCGATCGCCGCTGTGGACCTGGTGCTGACCGACGACCAGTACGCCGCGCTGGACGCGGCCAACGTGCGGCCGTAACGACGGCACGATCGAAAGGCCGGTGGGCGGTTCGCCTGCCGGCCTTTTCGTGTGCCCGCGGCGTTGACATGTGACTAAATGGTCACCTATTCTCGTAGGCGTGAGCGACGACGACCGCGTCTTCAAAGCGCTGGCCGACCCGACCAGGCGCTTCCTGCTCGACCTGCTGTTCGCCCGCGACGGGCGGACGCTGACCGAGCTGGAGAGCGAGCTGGAGATGACGCGCTTCGGGGTCATGAAGCACCTGCGCGTGCTGGAGGAGGCCAACCTCGTCGTCACCCGCCGCTCGGGCCGGGAGAAGCTGCACTTCCTCAACCGGGTGCCCATCCGTGAGATCCACGACCGGTGGATCGACAAATACACCGAGCCCCACGTCACCGCGCTCGTGGAGCTCAAGGACCATCTGGAGGGCAAGTCATGAGCACCGACACGCAGGTCTACCGCGTCTTCATCAACGCACCGGCGCAGGCCATCTGGGACGCCATCACCACGCCGGAGATCAGCCATCAGTACGGCTACCGCGCCATCGCCAACTACGACCTGCGCCCCGGCGGCGCCTACACGGGTCGCGCCGATGCCGAGATGCAGTCCTTCGGCATGCCCGAGACGGTCGTCGACGGCGAGGTCATCGAGGCCGACCCGCCGCGCAAGCTGGTGCAGACGTGGCGCTTCCTGTGGAGCGACGAGCTCAAGGCGGAGGGCCCGACGCGGCTCACCTGGGAGATCAAGGAGCAGCCGGGCGGCGTCTGCTCGCTCACGCTCACCCACGAGCTGGCCGGCGCCCCGCTTCACGCGGAGCAGGTGGCCGGCGAGGTCGAGAACGCCGGTGGCGGCTGGGCCTACGTGCTCAGCGACCTCAAGACCCTGCTCGAGACGGGCAAGTGCCTGCCGGCCTCGTGAGGCGAACCAAGCTGTGAACCGTGGCGGCACCCCCCCGTGCCGCCACGGGTCGTCGCGCTAGGCGAAGCGCGCGCGGCGGCCCACGTCGACGAAGCCCAGCCGGCGGTACAGCCCGGCCGCCGGGTTGTCCACATTGACGTCGAGGTAGGCCACCGCCGCGCCGTCGGTACGCATCCGCGCCAGCGCGGCGGCCACCAGGGCGGCGCCGAGACCCCTGCCCCGCGCGGACGGCACCACGCCCACCTGCACGATCCACCCGTCGGCGCACACGATGAAGCCGAGATCCCCGGCGCCGTCGCTGGCCAGCAGCGACCACCGGGGCCGGAAGTCGTCGTCGCCGGCCACCCAGTCGACCCACGTCGCCAACGGCCACCCGGGAAAGCCGGGCCGCTCCGCGAACGCCGCGCAATAGACGGCGTAGAACCGCGGCGCGAGGTCCGCGTCCCACGATCGAACAACAACCCCCTCGGGTACGGGCGACAGCGGCGCCCCCGCGTCGAGGTCGAAGCGCAGCACCTCCTCGGCGAACACGCACCGCAGCCCGCGGCTGGCGAACAGCCGCTCCGCCGCGGGTGTCAGCGCCTCCGTCTCCACTGTCACCGCCGCGCGCCGATCGCCGGCGACTGTCACGGTCGCCGAGGCGGGGTCGAGCTGCCAGTCGAGCAGTCGGGCGCCGAGGCCCCGACCGCGCCAGTCCGGGTCGACCAGCCCGGTCGCGCGTACGCCCTGATTCTGCGGCCGCGTCG
>JAEZGP010000071.1 GCA_023437285.1 Actinomycetes bacterium
TCGACGACCTCCACCACGAGGGACCGCGCGCTCTCGTCGCGGCTGATGGACACGTCGGCGCGGCCGGTGGCGTGCTGGATGGCGTTGGTGACGACCTCGTTCACCGCGAGCGTCAACTCCTCCGCCCGCTGAAAACTCAGGCCCGCGTCGCGGCCTATGCCGCGGACAAGCCTGCGCAACGATTCCAGCTCCGCCACTGTCACGTCCCTCCGTGTGACCACGGGTAGCGCGCCGCTGTCGGCGTTCACAGGTCGACCTCCTTGCTAGCTCGCTACCCCCGGGTCCGCCCTGCGAATCTGGTACCCGGCTGACGGATCCCTAACCCACTGCTTCGCGTGCTTCCGACACGGTTGGATAAACCATGATCGCTTCGGACATCCCAGTAAGATCAAGTACGGATCTGACGATGGGGGTCGGCTGCGCGATAGCGAGGGAGCCGCCCGTGTCGCCGACGCGGCGGAAGATGCGCACGATAGCGCCCAGACCGGCCGAGTCACAGAACGTGAGCTTTCCGAGGTCGAGCACCAACCGACCGTGACCGTCGGCCACCAGCGCCTCGGCCGCCTGGGTCAGCTGCGGCGCGGTGGTCATGTCCAACTCGCCTTCGACGGCCAGCACGGACACAGGTTCCGCGTCGCCGACGGAAACCGCGAGCGCCATGACACCTATCCCTTCGCCCCACGCGGGGCTCGTAACCGCCAACATAGATGCCCCGGGTTTCGCGATGCTAACCCGTCGGCCCGGTTCGGCGTGCTCACGCCGGTGGTACTGTCGATCCGCTTTGCGAAAACAACCCCGGTTGCCCGGAGGAACTCCTTATATGAACGTCAGTGCTACCACCCATCTCATGCGTGTCCTGGACGAGCACCGCGACGAGATCGTCAAACAATGGACGGCCACCGTGGCCGCGTCGACGCGCGGCCGGCTCGGGGAGACCGAGCTGACGCGCCAACTGGGCGAGCTCTACCAGGGGTTGCAGGCGGCGGCGAGTGGGGGCGGCAAGCTGTCACTGGACGGGGAGGCCACCGCCGAGCTTCGCGGGTCGCTCACCGAACTCTCCCGCCAGCGCGCCCGGCGCGGCTTCACCTCAACCGAGACGGCGATCAGCGTCTTCGCGCTCAAGGAACCGCTGCGCGCGGCGTTGGGTGACACGACGAAGGGCGTCCAGACGTTCCTGGAGACCTCCCGGTTCCTCGACGACATGGGGCTGTACACCTTCGAGGCGTACGCGCGCACGCGCGAGGAGCTGATCGCCGACCAGGCCGAGCAGCTTCTGGAACTCTCGACGCCAGTGATCAAGCTGTGGGAGGGCGTGGTCGCCATCCCCCTGGTCGGCACGCTCGACTCGGCCCGTGCCCAGGTGGTCATGGAGCGGCTGCTGCAGACGCTCGTCGACACCGGCTCGCCGTACGCGATCATTGACATTACGGGCGTCCCCGCCGTTGACACGCAGGTCGCCCAGCACATCCTGAAGACCGTGGTGGCCGCGCGCCTGATGGGCGCCGAATGCGTCATCTCCGGCATCCGCCCCCAGATCGCGCAGACGATCGTGGCGCTGGGCATCGAGTTCGGCGACATCGTGACGAAGGCGAGCCTGGCCGACGCGTTGCAGCACGCGCTGCGGGCCGGCGGATTCGAGATCACCCGGCGCCAGGTGCGGCGGTCCTGATGGAGCAGATCCCCGTCCTGTCGCTGGGCGACATCTTGCTGGTGTCCATTCAGGTCGACCTTGAGGACCAGCTCGCCCTGCGGCTGCAGGAGGACCTGTCCAACCGGATCGTCACGACCGGCGCGCACGGGGTCATCATCGACATCAGCGCGCTGGACATCGTCGACTCGTTCATCGGGCGGATGCTGTCGACGATCGCGTCGATCTCGCGGGTCCTCGACGCGGAGACGGTCGTGGTCGGCATGCGTCCCGCCGTGGCCATCACCCTCGTCGAGCTCGGCCTGTCGCTCAACGGCGTGCGTACGGCGCTGAACGTGGAGCACGGGCTGCGGCTGCTGCGCGACGCGCGTCCGACGCTGTTCGCGGTCGAGGAAGAGCAGCCCGCGGAGCCCGACGCCACGCCCGCCACCGTGCGGGACTGACATGGTCGCCGTAACCGACGGTGAGCCGCAGGTCCTGCCCATCCTCGCCGACGAGGACGTGGTCCGGGCCCGCCAACTCGTCCGCACGCTGGCCGTGTCGGCGAAGCTGTCCCTGGTCGACCAGACGAAACTCGTGACGGCGGCCAGTGAACTTGCCCGCAACACGCTCGTCTACGGCAAGGGCGGGCATATGGAAGCCATGACCGTACGCAATGAGCGGCACGCGGGCGTGCGCCTGTACTTCGCCGACGAGGGCCCCGGCATCGCTGACCTGGAACTCGCCATGACGGACGGGTACACGAGCGGGTCAGGCCTGGGCCTGGGCCTGTCGGGCACCCGCCGGCTGGTCGACGAGTTCGACATCGACACCGCCCCCAACGAGGGCACCCGGATCACCATCATCAAGTGGGCCCGATGACCGTCCTGGTCGAGGACCTGGGCTGGTGGTCGGTCTCCGAGGACAGCACGGTCGGCGCCGTACGGCGGGCCGCGACGGCGTTGGGCACCGAACTGGGCCTGCCCGCCGAGCGGGTCGGCGATCTGGGCATCGTCGCCACCGAGGTGACCAGCAACCTGCTCAAGCACGCCAACGACGGGGCCGTGCACCTGCGGGCGCTGCGCGACGCCGGCTCGGGGCGGCCGTCCGGGGTCGAACTGGTCGCGATCGACGCCGGACCCGGCATGTCCGACCTGGCCGCGTCGAGCCGCGACGGGCACTCCACGGCCGGCACGCTCGGCATCGGCCTCGGCGCCATCAACCGGCAGGCGACCAGGCTGCACGTCTTCTCCGAGCCGGGGCGCGGCACGGTGCTCACCGCCTCGGTCTGGGGCGGCGAGCCGCCGCCCGAGCGGTGGGCGGCCGGCCTGACCCGGCCCATCGCGGGCGAGACCGTCAGCGGCGACGCGTACGCGGTCCGCGAAGTGGACGAGCGTGGGCAGGCGTTCCTCAGCGACGGGCTGGGTCACGGGCCGCTCGCCTCCCGGGCGAGCCAGGCCGCCGCGGCCGCGTTCCGCGATGCCCCGGCCGGCCGTCCGGCCGCCGTACTGGAGTACGTGCACCGCGCGGTCGCGCACACCCGGGGCGCTGTCGGGGCGGTCATCGAGCTCGACCGCGTGGCGGGCGTACTGTCGTGCGCTTCTGTTGGGAATATCGCGGGATGGATTGTCGGGCATCAGCGGCGGCGCGGCCTCGCGGCGCAGCCCGGGTTCCTCGGGGATCGGCAGCGACGGACCATCCGGGAATACACGGCTCCGGTGGACGCCGAGGACATCGTGGTCCTGCACACCGACGGGCTGACCGACCGCTGGAACCTCGCGGACTATCCAGGCCTGCTCGCGCGGGACCCGTTGACGATCGCGGCCACGCTGCTGCGCGACGCGGGCCTGCGCCGCGACGACGCGGGCGTCCTGGTGGCCCGATGAGCCGAGCCCAGCTCAGGTGTCATTCGCGCAAGCGCCGGAGCGCCGTGGCATGACCGAGCTGCTCCGCACGACGATCCTGGTCGAACACGACGTGTTCGCCGTGCGCCAGCACGGTCGGGAGGTGGCCGCCGCCGTCGGGTTGGAGGGGCAGGACCAGATCCGCGTCGCGACCGCGCTCAGCGAGGTGGGCCGGCAGCTGCTGGCCCGGCTGGGCGCGGTGACGGTGACGTTCGACACGGTGACCGAACCGGCTGACGCTCTCACGGTGACCGCGAGCGTGGCGGCGCCGACCGATCCCAAGGTCGTCGACCGGTTGCTCGCCGAGCTTGACGGCGCCCGCCGGCTCATGGAGGCGTGGAGGATCGAGGAGACGCCCGACCGGGTATCGGTGGTTATGAGCCGACGTCTGCCGACCACCGCAGCGGCGCTCACGCCCGGCCGGGTGGCCGAGCTGCGCGCCGAACTCGAACGGCTGCGGCCGGGTCCGCCGGTGGAGGAGTTCGTCCTCCAGAACCAGCAGCTGCTCGCCGCGCTGCAGGAGGTGCAGGCGCACCGCGACCAGTTGCTGCGCCTCAACGAGGAGCTGGAGGAGACCAACCGGGGCGTCATGGCGCTCTACAACGAGATCTCCGCCGAGCTGGAGGAGACCAACCGTGGTGTGGTCGCGCTCTACGCGGAGCTGGACGACCGGTCGGCGAAGCTGCGCGACGCGAGCGAGGCGAAGACCCGCTTCCTGGCCAACGTGAGCCACGAGATGCGCGCGCCGGTCACGGCGATCCTCGGGCTGGTACGCCTGATCACCGACCCGGGGTCCGATCCGCTCACCGAGGAGCAGCGCACCCAGCTCGACCTGATCGGCCGCTCCGCCCACGACATGCTGCAACGCGTCAACGAGCTGCTCGACCTGGCCAAGGCCGAGTCGGGCCGGCTGGAGCCCGTACCCGTCGAGGTGGATCTTTCGGCCGTGTTCGGCGCCCTGCGCGGCACCATGCGTTCGCTCGTCAGCCGCCCCGAGGTGGAGGTCGTCGTCGAGGAGCCGGTGGGCCTGCCCACGCTCGTGACCGACGAGGTGATGCTGACCCAGGTGCTGCGCAACCTGATGACCAACGGCATCAAGTTCACCCACCGCGGCGAGGTGCGCCTCGCCGCGCGCCACGACGGCGACGAGCGGCTGCACCTGGTGGTCACCGACACGGGCATCGGCATTCCGGCCGACGAGCGTGAGCGCGTGTTCGAGGAGTTTTACCAGATCCGCGGCGGTGCCCAGCAGGGCGTCGTCGGCACCGGGTTGGGTCTGCCCTATGCCCGCAGCCTGGTCACCCTGCTCGGCGGGGAGCTCTCCCTCACCAGTACGGAGGGTGAGGGCAGTACGTTCACGGTCAGCCTCCCGTTGCGGACGCCGTCATGAGCGAGACGGGAACGGCGCTGGTCGTCGACGACACTCCGTCGAAGCGGTACGTCCTGGCGAGCTGGCTGCGCCGCGCCGGCTTCACGATCGTCGAGGCGGAGACCGGCGCGCAGGCGCTGGCCCGGGTGGACGCCGAACCGGTCGACGTGGTGATCCTCGACGTCAAGCTGCCCGACATGTCCGGATTCGACGTGTGCGAGCGCATCAAGAGCACGCCGGCGCACGCGGCCACGCCGGTCGTCCACGTGTCGGCCTCGGCGGTGAAGGTGGTCGACCGCACCCACGGCCTGTCACGCGGCGCGGACGCGTACCTGGTGGAACCGATCGACCCGGACGAGCTGCTCGCCACGGTGCAGGCCGTACTGCGGTACGCGCGGGCCCGCCAGCGGGCCGAGCGCATGGCCAGCCGCCTGGCGAAGCTCGCCCGGCTCGCCGACGCCCTGTACAGCGAGACCGACCTGCGCCGGCTCCTGGAGGCCGGTGCGGCAGGTACGGCCGACATCTTCGACGGCCCCGCGATGATCTGTACGGCCCCGGAGGACGGGCCGGGGCTGTGCGTCACCATCGACGCTCCCGGCGGCACGCCACGGGTGTCGACCTGGACGGGCGACGGCTTCCCGGTGGGCGTCGGGTCGCGGGCCGTCGACCAGGCGGCCGCCGAGTGGCCGGGCGTCGCCTGGCCGGACGACGGCCCGGTCCGCGCGCTGGGCGTACGGTCGCGCACCGACCGGCCGGCCGTCTACGTCGTGGTGCGGGGGCCGTTCTCCGACGACGCCGAGCCGGTGCTCACCCAGGTGGGGCAGAGCATCGTCGCGGCCATCGAGTCGGCCCGGGCCTACACCCAGGAGCATCAGCTCGCCCTCACGTTGCAGCGCAGCCTGCTGCCGTCGCGGCTGCCGGTCATTCCCGGGTACGAGGTCGCGGTGCGTTACGTGCCCGCCGGCGACGACGCGGAGATCGGCGGGGACTTCTACGAGCTGTGCGCCCTCGACGACCGGATCGCGGTGGCCGTGGGCGACGTGGCGGGCCACTCCCTGCACGCGGCCACCATCATGGCGGAGCTGCGGCACGCCACCCGCGCGTACCTTGCCGAGGGTCACCCGCCCGCCGCCGTGCTCGACCGGGTGAACCAACTGCTGGTGCGGCTCATCCCGGACGAGATGGCCACGCTGTGCCTGCTCGACCTGACCCCGGCCACAGGCGTGGCGCACCTGGCCAACGCGGGCCACCCGCCGCCGCTGCTCATCGCCGACGGCCAGACGCGTTACCTGCGGGAACGCTCGCCGCTGCTCGGCCTGCCGAACGTGCGCGCCAAGGAGAGCACGCTCGTCATCGAGCCCGGCGCGGTCCTCGTCCTGTACACCGACGGGCTGATCGAGCGCCGCACGCGCGGCATCGACGTGGGCCTCGACGCGCTGGCCGAGGTCGCCGCGCACGTCGACGACGACCTCGAACGGTACTGCGACAGGCTGCTCGCGGAGGTGGCCCCGGCCTCGCCGGACGACGACATCGCCATCGTCGCGCTACGCCGTACGCACTAGACTCGGCGGCCGTGACCAGCAGCGCCGCGACCGCCACCCGACCGTGTGCCCACTGTGGACGGCCGGTCCCGCAGCGTGAGGGTGCGGGGCGTCCCTTCCGGTACTGCCGCGACAACGACGACGCCTGCCTGCGCGCGGCCCGCAACAGCCGGCTGCGCCAACGCAACGCCCCCGGCCTCGCCGGCCAGCTGGCCCAGGCACAGGAGCTCGTCGACCGCCTCGACAAGACGGTCGAGACCCTGAGCGAGGCGCTGCACACCGAGCTGTCACCCGCGGGCGTCGACGCCCAACTGGCCGCCGGCCGGGCAGGCGCCGCCGCCGAGGTGGCCGCCGCCCACGCCGAACGCGACGAGGCCCGGCGCGCGCTGGAGGAG
>JAEZGP010000078.1 GCA_023437285.1 Actinomycetes bacterium
CGGCCCCGCGCTGCCTGGGCGGCCTCGGTACGCGCGTGCGCGTACCGCTGGGGGTTGTGCCGGACGCGGCGCGGTCCGCGCCACCCCCGACGGTCGCGTAGGTGACGCCAGCGGCGTGTTCGGCGACGAGGTTGCGGCCGATCTGGGCGATCAGGTCGTCGCTGCGGCGCTTGAGCGCCCTGCGGCGCGGGTCGTCGTAGCCGGTCGTGTCGAGCGTGCGGCCGATGCGGGCCAGCTCCGCGGCGAGCGGGTCGTGCGGCCGGTGGCAATCCCGGCAGCCGTTGTCCTCGTCCGCCACCCCGCCGCACGCGGGGCACGGATAAATCTCGACGCGGTCCACCGTTCGAGTCTCTCGTGTGGACAGGATCGAGGGCCATACCCAACTTCGGCGGGTATGGCCCTCGATCACATATTCGTCAGTTGTTGCCGTGCCTGACCGCTCCCGGATGTCAGGCGCTGGGCCTGCCCAGGCCGCGTACGGTCCAGCCGGCGGCCGTCCACAGTGCCTGGTCGAGGCAGTTGCGGCCGTCGATCACGAGCTTCGCGTTGACCAGGTCACCGAGGACGTTCGGGTCGGCGTAGCGGAACTCTTCCCACTCGGTGAGTACGCACACGAGGTCCGCGCCGGTGACGGCGTCGTTGAGGCTCGGCGCGTAGGTCATGTCGGGCAGCTCACGCTTAGCGTTCTCCATGCCCTGCGGGTCGAAGATCGAGATCTGGGCGCCGTGGCGGGCCAGGGAGCGGGTGATGGCCAGGGCCGGCGAGTCGCGCACGTCGTCGGAGTTGGGCTTGAACGTGGCGCCGAGCACGGCGATGTGCAGGCCGGAGAAGTCGGGACCGGCCGGCCCGTACGGGCGGGCGAGCAGTTCGGAGGCGAGCTGGATGACGCGGCCCCGGCTGCGCTGGTTGATCAGGTCGACCTCGTGCAGAAAGCGCAGCGCCTCCCCGGCGCCCAGCTCCTGGGCCCGGGCCTGGAACGCGCGGATGTCCTTGGGCAGGCAGCCGCCGCCGAAGCCGATGCCGGCGCGCAGGAACTTGTTGCCGATGCGCGCGTCGTAGCCGATCGACTTGGCGAGCTGGGTGACGTCGGCGCCGGCCGCGTCGCAGACCTCGGCCATCGCGTTGATGAACGAGATCTTGGTGGCCAGGAAGGCGTTCGCGGCGACCTTGACCAGTTCGGCGGTGGCGAAGTCGGTGACCACGACCGGGACCTCGCGGTCCTCGTTGTGGGCCAGGTCGAACACGCCCTTGTGGGCCACCATGAGCATGTCGTGGGCCCACTGGCTCTTCACGCCGAGGATGAGGCGGTTGGGGCGCAGCACGTCCTCCAGCGCGTGCCCCTCCTGCAGGAACTCGGGGCTCCACGCCACCTCGACGCCGAGGTCGGCCGGGGCGTGCTTGCTGACCAACTGCTCGATCCACTCGGCCGTACCGACCGGAACAGTCGACTTTCCGACGATCAGGGCTTTGCGGGTCAGGTGCGGGACCAGGGAGATTACGGACGATTCGACATAGCCCAGGTCGGCGCCCATCCCGTCGGCGCGCTGCGGGGTGCCCACGCAGATGAAGTGCACGTCGCCGAACTCGGCGGCCTCGCGGTAGTCGGTGGTGAAGCGCAGGCGGCCGGCCGCGAGGTTGCGGCGCAGCAGCTCGTCGAGGCCGGGCTCGTGGAACGGGACGGCCCCTGCCTGCAGCTTACTGATCTTCGGCTCGTCGACATCGACACCGAGCACCTCGTAGCCCAGCTCGGCGAAGCAGATGGCGTACGTGGCGCCGAGGTATCCGGTGCCCAGGAAGGTGAGTCGCGGGCGTGCGGCACCGGAGGGCGGGGTCACCGCCAGCGCTGGCTGTGCCTGTGCACTCGCATACGGGTAGGTCACGCGTCTCTCCGCTCATTCGGCACTGCGTCGTTGCTGTGCGTCGGGTACATCACCGTGCACTGCTAGCAGGTTATGCGCCATATGTACGTTTCGCCTCGCGCAGCACTCAACCGTGATCGTCCTGCGCGGCTGCTCACGAGAGTGCGGTGAGACTGGCGAGGATATCCGGTCGCGGTCCGGCGCGGGTAGCCGGAGCACGACAGGGCCGGTACGGGTTCCAGTTACCGCCTGGTAGCTTGACCGGCGATCACTAGGCTGGATAGCGGGGTCAGGAGGCTGCCATGGCGTTTGAGGTGTACCAATTGCCGGAGGAACACGAGGCGATCCGGGCCGCCGTCCGCGAACTCTGCGACGCCAAGGTCGCGCCGAACGCGGCCGCCGCCGACGAGGCCGCCGAGTTCCCGCAGGCCTCCTACGACGCCCTGCGGGCCAGCGAGTTCCACGCCCCGCACATCCCCGTCGAGTACGGCGGCGCCGGCGCGGACGCCCTGGCCACCGCCATCGTCATCGAGGAGGTCGCGCGCGCCTGCGTGTCCACCTCGCTGATCCCCGCGGTCAACAAGCTGGGCACCCTGCCGCTGCTCATCGCCGCGTCGGACGAGCTGAAGGAGCGCTACCTGCCGCCCGTGGCGCGCGGCGAGGCCATGTTCTCGTACTGCCTGTCCGAGCCCGAGGCGGGCAGCGACGCCGGCGGCATGACCACCAAGGCCGTCCGCGACGGCGACGAGTACGTCATCAGCGGCGCCAAGCGGTGGATCACCAACGCGGGCGTGTCCGACTACTACACCGTGTTCGCCGTGACCGAGCCCGGCATCGGTACCCGGGGGATCTCGGCCTTCGTCGTGGAGAAGGCCGATGCCGGGGTCAGCTTCGGCGCTCCCGAGAAGAAACTCGGCATCAAGGGGTCGCCCACCCGTGAGGTCTACTTCGATAACGTCCGCGTCCCCGCCTCGCGCATGATCGGCAAACCCGGCGAGGGCTTCAAGGTCGCCATGCAGACCCTCGACCACACCCGGGTCACCATCGCCGCCCAGGCCGTCGGCGTGGCGCAGGGGGCCCTCGACGTGGCGCGTGGTTACGTGCGCGAGCGCCAGCAGTTCGGCAAGCCGATCGCGGACTTCCAGGGCGTACAGTTCATGATCGCGGACATGGGGATGAAGCTCGAGGCCGCGCGGCAGCTCACGTACGCCGCCGCCGCCCGCTCCGAGCGCGGCGACGCGGACCTGACCTACTTCGGCGCGGCCGCCAAGTGCTTCGCCTCCGACGCCGCCATGGAGATCACCACGGACGCGGTCCAACTCCTCGGCGGCTACGGCTACACCCGCGACTTCCCCGTCGAGCGCATGATGCGCGACGCCAAGATCACCCAGATCTACGAGGGTACCAACCAGGTGCAGCGGATGGTTATCTCGGGGGCCATTCTCCGGTAGTGACCACAGCCTATACGCCCCAAACATCACAGCAGGAGGCTCAAGCTTAATGGAAATCGTTGTCTGCGTCAAGCAAGTACCGGACACCACCGAAGTCAAGATCGACCCGGTGACCAACACCCTTATCCGCCAGGGCGTGCCCAGCATCGTCAACCCCTTCGACAAAAACGCCCTCGAGGCGGCCCTCCAGCTCAAGGAGAAGCACGGCGGCAAGGTGACCGTCATCTCCATGGGCCCGCCCCAGGCCAAGGACGCCCTCAAGGAGTGCCTGGCCATGGGCGCCGATGCCGCCATCCTCGTAAGCGACCGGGCCTTCGGCGGCGCCGACACCCTGGCCACCAGCTACACGCTGGCGGCGGCCATCAGGAAGCTCGGCAACGCCGATCTCATCCTGTTCGGCAAGCAGGCCATCGACGGCGACACCGCCCAGGTCGGGCCGGAAGTGGCCGAACATCTCGGCCTGCCCCAGGTCACCTATGTGGCCAAGATCGAGGTCGACGGCGCTGCCGCCCGCGTCGAGCGCGAGCACGAGGATGGCTACGAAGTAATCGAGGTCGGCCTGCCGGCGGTGGCCACCATCGTCAAATCGGCCA
>JAEZGP010000096.1 GCA_023437285.1 Actinomycetes bacterium
GGTCAGGCCAGCGCCCGGTACCGGTCCCGGCGGTGAGCCGGACGGCGAGCCCGACGGTGGCCAGTACCGTTGCCGCCGCGCAGGTGGCGGCGACGAGCCCGGCCAGGTCCGCGCCGGGCGCGGTGGCCCCGAACAGGCGGCCGTCGCCGACGATGAGCGCGACGACGTTGGCGACGACGCCGGGCGCAAGCGTGAACAGCAGCGCGCGCTCCGCCTCCAGCACCAGGGCGACCGAGGCGGCCAGCAGGTAGGCCGCCTGGGCCACGGCGATCAGCCCGACCGCGGGGGTGACCCGCAGGCCGGCCGCGAGACCCGCGGTGGCCACGATCACCAACAGGCCCGGCCCGAGCAGGCCGCGTCGCAGTACGGCCTTCGCGCCGTCGCGGTCGAGTTGACCGAGGCGTACGTAGCCGGCGTACGAGACGGCCTGCGACGCCGCCCACGCGAGCAGCAGCGAGGCGATGATGACCACGCCGCCGGCTGCCCCACTGACCTTCTCGGCGACCGCCAGGTAGCAGGCGGCCGGCAGGGCGAACAGCACGCCCCGCAGCAGGTGCCGGCCGGGCCGGGTCCGCCACGGGCTGACCGGCGTCGGCGACGGGGCCGGGTTGGCCGGCACCTGCCGACGCATCTGCCGGGCCAGGTCGAACACGGTCGGCGTGCCGTGCCGCCCGTGCGCCTGGGCGTCGGTCATCCCGTCGGATTCCAGCTGGGCGGCGATCTGCAACGAGTCCACGGACTCCCGGAGCTTGAGCTCCATGCTGTCGGAGACCGGGATGCGCGTCTTCACGCCAGCCTCAGGATGCGGGTCGGCTCCGTGTCGAAGTCATCGTCGTCGGAGATCTCGAGGCGGCGCGTCGGGTCGCGGCCCTCGGCGAGCGCGGCGTAGATCCCGCGGAACGAACCGACCGCGCGGTCCACCGTGAAGTACTCCAGGGCGCGCTGTCGGGCGGCCGCGCCGAGCTTGTGCCGCCGCAGATCGTCGCGGAGCAGGGTCAGGCACGCCTCGGCCATCGCGGCCGGATCGCGCGGGGGCACCACCAGCCCGGTATCGCCGACAGCCTCGCTGACCCCGCCCACGTCCGTCGACACGGTGGCCCGGCCCGACGTCATCGCCTCGATCACCGTGTAGGGGAAGCCCTCGGAGATGCTCGACAGCACCACCACGTGCCCGGCCGCGTACGCGTCAGCGATGTTGTCCACGCGGCCCTCGAACGTGACCGCGTCGGCGACCGCCAGCTCGGCCGCGAGCTTCTCGCACCGGGCCAGGTACGACTCGTTGCCTTTCGGCGTGCCGCCGAAGATGCGCAGGCGCGCGGCCGGCAGTTGCCTGCGGACCAGCGCGAACGAGCGGATCAGGGTCTCCAGGTCCTTGATCGGGTCGACCCGGCCGGCCCAGCTGACCGTGGGCACCGCCGGCTCCGGCCCGGCCGGCGCGAAGTCGGCCGGGTCCACCCCGTTGTAGACGGTCTCGATGCGTCCGGGATCGGCACCGCAGTACTCCTCCCACCGCCGGTTGTACTTGTTGCCCGGTGTGACCAGGTCGGCCGCCTTGTAGGCCGCCGCCGAGACCTGCCGCAGGAAGCTCAGCAGCGGCAGGCGCACCGACCAACCGAACCCGGCCGAGTTGAAGCTGAGGTAGCGCTCGCGCAGGTAGATGCCGTGCTCGGTGAGCAGCATCGGGGTGCCGTGCCGCCACTTGGCGGCGAGCCCGACCAGCGCGGCCAGCCCGTTGGTCACCGCGTGGGTGACCTGGCCGGCCGGCACCGGCTGCAGCAGTGGGCGCAGCCAGTGTTCGAGCACGTCGGTGATGGTCAGCGCGTCGTGCACGGTCAGCGTGGCGCCGGCGGCCGCCACGCGCGGCGCGCCGCGCCACGCGTCGAGCAGCCAGCCGACCGCCTGCTCGTCGCGCAGCACCGGGCCGATCGGCCCTTCGTCGGAGAGCTCCACCAGCTTCCGCAGGGACTCGGTGAACGCCGGCAGGCCGAGTTGCGGCTCCGCCAGCAGGGACAACAACATCTGGTGGTACGCGTCGGCGACCTGTGTCCGCAGGCGCCGGCCGGGCCGCTTAGGACCCGGGCCGGACGCCCACAGGGGAATCGGCGTGAACGTCACGTTCGGCGGCAACTGCCAAGCGGACTTCTCCGTGCCGGTGATGCAGATGCCGGCGATGTCGAAGTGGTGCTCGGGCAGCCCACGGATGATCTGGTCGCACCAGACGCTGACCCCGCCGAAGGCCTGAGGGTAGGTGCCCTCGGTGACCATGGTGATTTTCACGTCGCTCCGTTGTGTCGATGCCTGCCGCGCCGGCAGCCCTAACTGGCCGTGGGGAGGGTGACGGTCAGGGGGGTGCCGTCCGAGTGCAGCCAGCCCGAGCGCGCGCCGCCGTAGGCCTGCCCGAGGGCGGATCCGCTGAACTGGCTGCCGCTGGGTGCCGACACCGGGACGTCGAGCCCGTCCGGCGCGTCGATGGTGACCACGCCGTCGAGCACGTACGCGGTGACCGTGCCGCCCGCCACGGCGTCCGCCCAGGCGGCCTGGCGCCGCAGGACCTCGCCGTTGGCCTTCAGCGGCTCGCACACGATGGGCGTATTACTGTCGAACGCCGCGCGGTAGGTCCCGAGCAGCCGCTCCAGCAGCGGGTACGCCAGGCGGTCGCCAGCGAGGTTGGACTGGTGGATGTAGTGCGGCCGGGGGTCGTTGGCCAGCGCGTGCGACAGCGCGATGCGGGTCTCGGTCGGCACGATGTAGTTCTGGTAGTCGTTGAACGACGTCAGGGGCGAGATGCAGGTGGTCGCGGGGTTGGTCTCGCAGATCCCGCTGCCGCCGTCGGCCTGACTCGTGTAAATCCAGTTGTACTCGTCGACCTCCTCGGCGGCGGTGGCGACGTTGTAGAACAGGTTCATCGGGTGCCGGGGCACGGTGCGCGCCCCGCCGATGCCGCGCTGGTGATGGTCGCGGGAGTCGTCGCTGCCGAGCCACTCGACTCCGGTCGCGGCCAGGGCCGGCGCGAGGTGCGGGTTGTCCGCGCTTTGCTGTGGCAGGACGCGCATGCCGGAGTGCTCGCCGGTGACCAGTTCGTCGGGGTCGACGGTCAGGCCCTTGGTCGCGGCCCAGGCCAGGTTCTGCGAGATCTCGCCCTCGATCTGGGCCTGGCTGGCGTAGATCGGGTCGCCGGAACTCGGGTTGGTCACGCAGCGCCAGGGCACGACGGTGAAGTCCTGCTCGCAGCCGAGGAACGCGTGCGTGTACGTGTGGTTGGCCCAGCGGAAGTGCGACTTGTTGGCCAGCAGCGCGGTGGTGAGCGCGTCCGAGCCGTGTTCGGCGATGGCCTCGACACTGCCGTTGGCGTTGAAGTACATGTCGAACGTGAAGTGGTTGTTGCTCTGCCACTGCACGGCGGCTGCGACGTCGGCGGCGCTCATCCGGATGTCGGTGGTGGTGTAGGAGCCCGTGCAGTCGTCGCCGGGAGTGCAGTTGCCGGTGGTGCTCCACCGCGCGTCGGCCTCGAACACGTCGTCGACGTGCACGGAGAAGTAGTTGCGGTACTGCCCGAGGTGGACACCCTCGGTCATCCAGTTGACGATGCCCGGCGCCAACAGGCGGAACTGCCACTGCTGCGGGTTGTACGAGAAGGTCAGCGAGAGCTGCTTGCGGCCGTCGCCGGTGTACTCACCGACGAGGACGCCCGTGCCGCCACCGCCGGGGATGGGTGCGGTCACCAGAGGTTCGAGGTGCGTCGTGCCATAGGCGTCGGTACCGTCGGGGGACGCCGCCGGCAGGTACCCGTACGTCTCCCAGTAGGCCGAGGTGATGTCCTCGAAGGCGATCGGACCGCGCAGGTGGCTGAACGCGCCCGACCGGGCCGCGGCCGTCGCCGTCGCGTTGACCCCGTCCAGCGATCCGCCGTAGGTCGTGGTCTGCATGCCGACCAGGTACGACGGCCAGACGAACGCGTTGACCTGGCGGACGCCGTACTGGCGCTCGTAGTTCACCACGGCCTCGTGCTCCGACCAGTCGGTGAACGGGATCGCGTCGGGCAGCACGATCGCCTGGTACTTCGCGCGCGTGACCCCGCCCACCGTGTCGGCCAGGAACTGCGGCGTGATGTGCGGCCGGTTGGGGTCGTTGAGGTCGACGGTGTCGTAGGGCACGCCCTCGGTGCGCAACTGGCTGGCGATGGCGTCGGTGGTGACGTCGCCCCGCGACACGACGAGCACGCGCAGGTCTACCCGTACCCCCGTGGGTGGCGCGGCCTGAGCCGGCGCGACCGGCGACAACACCGCGGCGACGGCGACCGTCGCGACAGCGGCGGCGAGCATGCGGCAATTGCGCACGGGACCTCCTGAAGTTGACCACTGTGGAGCACAAGCCGCTCTAATGCTGATTGGTGTGCGTCACGCCGCGAAGACGTCAGACGACCGGATGCTCTAGGTCTGAGTCCTAGGACTCATTTCGATCCTGCTGGGACGTTTGCGAGGGCGGAGATTTCACCGGACGGCCAAACCACACGTCACGGGCGCTTCGCCTATCGGTAACCCTCAGCTGGCGGAACACCCGGTGCAGGTGGTTCTTCACTGTCTTGATGGAGACAGCCAACTTCTCAGCAACGTCCTGATTGGACAGACCCTGCGCGACCAGGTCCATCACCTCACGCTCGCGCGCGGTGAACCCCCCGTGCGGCCCCAGGCCAGCGTCGCGGCGGACGAACTCCATGACGGCGGCGGACGCCGAGGCCGTGAGGTACAGCTGCCCGGTGGCCGCACGGCGCACGATGCCGGCCAGCTCGGTGAGGTCGAACTGGCCGTGCACGAGGTAGCTGAGTACGCCCGCGCCGACCGCCCGGGCGATCGCGTCCCGGTCCTCGACAGCGCTGATCATCACCACTCCGGCCGCCTCGGTCACCTGGGCCGGCACCCGCTGCCCGTCGAGGCCCGGCAGTTGCGCGTCGAGCACGACGACATCAGGCGCGCAGGGGCCTACCTGGGCGAGCAGCTCGGCGATGTCGCCGACCTCGGCGACCACGGCGATGTCGGGCTCGCGTTCGAGCAGCGTGCGAAGACCGAGTCGGACTACGTCGTTGTGGTCGGCGATGAGGACACGCAGGCGCGCCGCGTCCGCTTGTGACGCGACAACGGATTCGTCCACCGGCGAGCCTCCCCAGGGTCCCACCGTTCGAAGCGGGGCAGCTTTCGTGGGACGCGTGTGTTTCCGCGCCGTTCGCTGTCGAACGGGCACCTAGGGTAAATCGAAATTCATGGAATCCGTAACTCTTCGCAAGCATCCGGAACGCAGAGTGACCGAGATCCGTCTGTTCAGGTCTGCGCGGGGGCTGGTGAAGGCCTCGTCGGCCGCGGGAAAATGGGAAACGCGAGCCAGTGTCACTGGAACTATCGCGTCTACGACGGCGACCAGCTACTCACCGGCTGGGTTGACCACGAGGACCGCCAGGAGATCGTCAACAGGCGTTGGGGTCAGGTGGTAGCGCGCGCGAGTGCGCGGGCGATGATCCGTCGCTGGATCTGGGCGGTGCCCTCGAAGATGTCCAGGATCTTGATGTCGCGGTACCACTTCTCCACCAGCAGGTCGGTGCTCGCCCCCTCGGGCCCGGTCCAGGGCGACGTCCATCCGCGTGAGCTCCTCGTCGACGACCGTGCGCCGGTCCGGGCGGAACCCGTGGCGCCGCTCGCGGAGCACATCCCTGGTGACGTCGAGCGCGGCCTGGGCGATCGCCAGGGATTCGGCCCCGACGAGGGGCCTGCTGCCGTTGAGCGACCCAGATCCGCGACAAACCCCGTTGGTTGACGGTATCCCGTTTCAGGAGAACATCGGTCCCCAGCCGCTCGCGGCGATGCCGGCCTGTACCCGATCGGCGACGGTGGTGATCGGGACTCCATCGGTATCCACAGTGAAGTCAGCGAAGTCGTGGGCGTCCAGCTTTGCCGCGAACCGAGCTGACCGCTGTGCGTAGGCGTGCAGTCCGGCCAGCATGTCGTCGTTCGTTCCACCCTCTCCAGCTTCGAGGATGCCCCGGCGAGTGATCCGCTTGGCCTGAGTCTGCGGCGTGACGCGCAGCCGGCACAGGATGGCTTGGACGTTCGGAATGGCCACGGTGTAGCGCTGCCACTGCTCCTGTGTCACCACGACGCCGGCCGCGACCAGGTATCGAGCGCCGGCCTCGGCGAAGGTCGCCCACA
This sequence comes from Actinomycetes bacterium, assembly GCA_023437285.1. Classification (GTDB taxonomy): domain Bacteria; phylum Actinomycetota; class Actinomycetes; order Mycobacteriales; family Micromonosporaceae; genus Luedemannella. Next base: position 6,198 of record JAEZGP010000096.1, read on the forward strand.
TCGCCGCCAGGTTACGTTCGACGAGCCAGGTCGGATCGCCGCCCGGTTGCGGGGTGCAGAAGCCGAGATAGTCAATGTCCAGGAAGGCCGCGGTGCGGCCGCTGCTGGTGAGGCGGCTGTAGATCTCCCAGGCGACCGTCGACTTGCCCGCTGCGTCTGCGCCGCACAACCAGAGCATCGGAACCTGCACGAGTCAGGAACCTACGGATGCAGTCCGTGCCAGGCAACCAGATTAGAACGTGACCGGGGCGTGGCTGGCCACCGCGAGGACCGCCCTGGCACAGCCCGCGCCGGCAGGGACAACCGTAAGCGACGAGCAGCCTGGAGGAATTGGATCAGCGGATTGCGGCGAGACAGGCCGAGTTGGCGATCGTGTGGCAAGAGGAAGCGGGGCCGTCCGGGTGCAGGCGTCGAGCAGGTGCACCGTACGGTGCTGTCCCGTTTGATGCCGTGTCTGCGTTGTTCAGGCGGGGCCC
>JAEZGP010000167.1 GCA_023437285.1 Actinomycetes bacterium
GCGCCGATCGGCGCGGCCGGTCGCCGTCCCGGTGGAGGGGCGCCTTACGCCGTCTGCGGCGCCGCTGCCTGATCCGGTCCCGGTGACCGCTGCCCCGCCGCGACCGGCGGGGGCGTCCTCGGTAGCAGTGGGCCAGCCATCGCGGTGGTGACCAGCGCCATGATCACCATCATGGTGAACATCTGGGTGTCCAGTACGCCGAGGGATACACCGACGTTCAGGACGATCAGTTCGGTCAGTCCGCGGGTATTCATCAGGACGCCGAGCGTGCGGGCGTCGCGGCCGGGCATCCCCAGGACAAGGGCAGGCACGGCCGCCCCGACCGTCTTGCCGACGCACGCGACCAGAATAATCGCGGCCAGCTCCAGGTAGTTGACCCAGCTCAGCGACGCTACGTCGACACCGAGGCCGGTGATGATGAAGAACACCGGCATGAGCACGAGGCCGATGTTCTCGAACGGCTCGCGGATCTGCTGCCGCAGTGCCTCAGCGGGCTGGCGGGGCATGATGAAGCCGAATGCGAACGCGCCGAAGATCGCGTGGATGCCCACCCAGGTGGTCGCGTACGACGACAGGAAGACCCCCGCGGCGACAAAGACCGTCAGGTAGGCGGGACGGTTGAGTGGCGCGATCCGGCGCATCATCATCTCCAGCAGTGGTCGCACCACAATGGACATGACGATGATGTAGGCGAGCGACAACGCCGCGATCTGGATGAGGTCCGCGCCGTCACGGGCGGTTGCGATCGCCGACACCACGGCGAGAACGCACCACGCTACGACGTCGTCGATCGCGGCACTGGCGATCGCGAGCGCGCCTACCTCGCTGTTCAGCATGCCCCGGTCGGCGAGGATGCGGGCGAGCACCGGGAAGGCGGTGATCGACATCGCCGCACCCATGAAGAGAGCGAAGACCACGAACGGTATCCGGGTGCCAGCCACCTCGGCGTGGCGGTTGTGAATCAACGCGGCGAGTCCCACACCGAGGGCGAACGCGAGCACGATGGAACCGAGCGAGACCGACACTGTCATCGTCTTGCGCCGGGCCAGAACGCGGCGGTCGAACTCCCATCCCACGAGGAACATGAAGAGCAGCAGGCCGACCTGCGAGATGGCGGTCAGGTAGGGCCGCGCCTCGACCGGAAAGAGAAACGTGGTGGGGTTGCCCGGAAGCAGGCCGAGCAGGCTGGGTCCCAGGGCGATGCCGGCGAGAATCTCGCCGATGACCACCGGCTGGCCCAGACGACGCAGGAGGCGGCCGAACAGGTAGCCGACGACCAGCACAATGGCGACGTCGGCCAGTACCGTGGCAATGATCAGTTCGCTGCGACCCGCGACCGACTGCACGCCATCCTCCCGACGGTAATGCGACGATCCGGAAACCCATCAAATGATCAGTGCGTACGACCGACGGCAACGACGCTGGCGTTGATGTAGTCGCAGGTCAGCATGGTTACGATGCTATCGAAGTGCATCGTCGTATGCGCCACGGCGACCGGAGACACGATTGCGTGACGTGACAGCCGGTCAGCGCGTACGCCCACGTCACGCGCGACCGGCGCGCCTTGACGCGGCCGGCACACCGGCGTCCGCCAGTCTCCGGGATCGGTGGCGATCTCTAGGCGCCACGGGCGAAAAGCGCCAGGCGTACCCGGTTGGGACTGTCGGTCTTGGTCATCAGGCTGGTGATGTGCGTCTTGACCGTGGTGACGCCGATGTGGAGCCGGTCGGCGATCTCCGCGTTGGACAGGCCCTCGGCCACGAGGTTCAGCACGTCGCGTTCGCGCGCGGTCAGTCCCTGCGGCATCCGCGGCGTCTCGGCACGGGCGTGTACGGCGCGCTGGACGAGGCGCAGCAGCACCTCCTGGCTGAACGGGCTGTCACCCGCCGCCGCCCGGCGGATGCCGTCCAGCAGGTCGGCCGGCGGCGCGTCCTTGAGCAGGAATCCGCACGCGCCGGCGGTCAGGGCCGGGTAGAGGTGGTCATCGTCGCCGAAGGTGGTCAGCACGAGGACCCGGGTGGCGGGGCGGTCGGCGAGGATGCGGCTGGTCGCGGTGATCCCGTCGACGCCGGGCATGCGCAGGTCCATGACGACGACGTCGGGAGACAGCCGGGCGGCGAGCGAGATCGCTTCGCGGCCGTTGTCGGCCTCGCCGACGACCTCGATGGTGGGCTCGGCGTCGCAGAGCATGCGCAGGCCCGCACGGATGAGATGCTGGTCGTCGACCAGCAGGACGCGGATCATCGCGGCTCCAGCGCCGGCGCGTTGACCACGGCCGGCAGGACGGTACGGACCCGCCAACCCGAACCGATCGGGCCGGCCTCCAGCCGCCCGCCGAGGACCTCGACGCGTTCGCGCATCCCGGTGAGGCCGTGGCCGCCGCCGGACGGCACCGGCGCCGGCTCACCGGCGCGGCCGTTGTCCGAAACCTCCCAGTGGACGGCCCCGTCCACCACGGACACGGACAGCCGCGCCAGCGCGGACCTGCCAGCGTGCTTGGCCACGTTGGTCAGCGCCTCCTGCGTCAGCCGCAACACCGCCAGGCCCCGCACCGCGTCGAGCGAACCCACAGTCGCGTCGACGTCGGCCTCCACCGTGATACCCGCCAGGCGGGCCCGATCGACCGCGGCACCCAAAGCCGCTGGAAGCGCCGACGGCTCGATCGCGGTCAACGCCGCGTCACCCCGTACCGCCTCCGGGTCGCGCAGCACCGCGACCAGGCGGCGCAGGTCGGCCAGGGCGGCGGTGCCCGTACTGTGCACGTCGTCGAAAGCCGCCGCCACCCGCGGGTCGAGGTCCGTGAGTACGTGCCGGGCAACGCCCACCCGCAGCACCATCGACGCGACGTGGTGCGCGACGATGTCGTGCAGCTCCCGGGCGATGGCGGTGCGCTCGTCGGCCCGCGCGGCACGGCCCTCCGACTCGTGCCGCCGCTGCTCTTCCAGCACGCGCTGCTGCGCTTGCCGGGCCAGCTCCCGGTTCGTCCGGACGACCAGACCGAGCAGCAGCGGCACGCCGACCACCACACCCAGGCCGAAGACGCTCGACGTGAACGCACTGGCCGGACCGCCGATCGATGGGATCAGGTTCACCGCGGTCACCAGCCCGGCGCCCAGCCAGATGGTCGATCGCCGGTGTGCCGACATGGTCAGCTCCAGCAGCCCCCAGCTCGCGCCGACGCGGTTGATCGTCGTGTCGTTGATGAGGGGGATCGCGACCGCCAGCAGCCCGACCTGTATGACCAGGTTGACGAACGGCCGACGGTGAAACACCAGCCCGACGGCGAACGCGGCCACCGGCAGGGCCCACTGCAGCGCCGTTGGCGAACGCAAGGGGTTGCCGCCGTAGACTAGGTATCCGACGCCGATGAGATTGATGAGCATCAGCCGTGCGAACGTGTCCGAGGCGTTGAACAGGCGCCGTCCTACCCAGGCCATCGGATCAGCCTAAGCGCGGCGAGTCGGTGGCGACAGCGTCCGCCGGCCGCCACCACCCGGCCCGGACCGCCGGGCAGGCGGCCAAGCCGAGCGAAATAGTCGACACCTGTACGGGGCCGTGAAGCGGGAACAGCCACCCGGTCATGCGGCCAGCACCAGGTCCGGGCGGCGCCGGCGCGCCACGACGACGGCGGCGACGGTCGCGGACCCGCCCAGCACGACGGCCCAGGCGGTGAGCGTGAGCGTGTCCGGACGCAGCAGCGGCTGCCCGCGCAGCGCCTGCCACGTCAACACCAGAGTGAGTACGCCGTAGGCCACGCCGAGGACGACGACGAGCCGCGCGCGGGTGCGTTCGTCGAGCCGCGCTGCGAGGAACCGGTTGAGCAGCATCGCCAGGACCGGCAGCGCCTGCAACGCGTGCAGCCCCACGAAGTGCCCGATCCGCAGATCTCCCCCGACGGTGCTCCAGCCGACCACCGGCAGCCCCGGCCCGCCGTCCAGCACGCCCACGCTGTGCGCTCCCTCGATCCCCTCGATCCCCGGGGCCTGGCCGGGCAGCGCCATCGGCACCGCGACCGCCATGCCCAGCAGGGACAGCCCGAGCCCCAGCCGAATGGCGTACGCGGCGACCCGGTCCGCGACCGTTCGGATCAGCAGCACGATCCCGATGAACACATGCGCGGCGAACAACACCATGATCGCCGCACCCATCAGGGCCAACAGGGCGGCATTCAGTACGGTCGTGCCGTTGTGGTGGCTGGTGGTGCCGCGCAGCACCTGCACGACGATCACGGTCATATCCACCAGCGCCATCGCGAAGATGACCGCAGCCGCCCACTCCACGGCCCGGCTACGCCGCGGCAGGAGGGACAGCATCCAGGCGAGGGTGGCGCCGTACAGCACGAACGACACGGAGAACTTGAACGGCTTGAGCCAGATCGGCACACCGGTAAGAACGCGAGGGTCGGCGACGATGCCGACCGCCGAGATGACGGCGAGCGCCGCCATCGCCCATACCAGCACCATCAACGGGCGGTTCCAACGTCCCGCTCCACGCAACGCAGTAGTCATACCCGTAGATGCTGGTGAACAAGCCCTCGGAAGACGCCCGACCAGGGGCCCCGGTTGCGGCCCGCGGTCGGAGCGGCGTCTCCTCCCCAGGGAGGAGACGTTCACTCACCTCACGCAAGCCCTTGGGCGGGCGGTCGCTACGCACACATCAGGACAGCGGGATGCGCGTCGCGGTAGGAACGACCGTGACATGGTTGGGGTCAGGCGCCGCCGGATTCTTGTTCGCGTCGGTACTTCTCGTTCTCCCGGAGAGCCTCTTCGAGCTGGTCTTCGAGGATGATGATCCGGCAGGCGGCTTCCAGGGCCGTGCCCTGTTCGACCAACTCCCGGGCCCGTACGGCGAGGCGCAACTGGTAGCGGGAGTAGCGACGATGGCCGCCGGCTGACCGGATCGGCGTGAACAGCTTGGCCTCATCGAGGCGGCGCAGGAAGTCCTGCGAGGCGCCGGTGATCTCCGCGGCGCGGCCCATCGTATAAGCGGGGTAGTCGTCGTCGCCGAACATGTCATCGGGTTGGGCCATATACATAGATCTCCATGACGAGGGCCCCGGCGTGGGATCGCCGGGGCCCAGGGTTAAGGGTCGAAAACACCATCTACCGACAGGTTCGTCGGTTTGTCGTATCCGCACCTGCCACCGTCGGCGGCATGGGGTGCGAGGATCGCGTAAGCGTGACCGGAGACCACCTCTCAATCGATGGAAACTGCGGTGTCCGCGCCAGAGCTGTAACGCGTCGTGGCAGCGGGCGATCCAACGGTGTTCAGACCTCCCTTTCCTCTGCTTTCCAACCTGTACTGCCGTGCGGTCCGCCCGTGTCGAAGCCCCAGTCAACTCCCTGGCCTCGCCACCCTGCGGCGAACCGTCCTGCTTGCACTTCCATACACCTTGCTGCGTGTGGGGATACGAATCCCCACGGCCGCGTCGAGCGAGCCACGACATGGGTCGGGCTCTGCTTCAGCCACGGTCTGATGCGTCGGCGTCTTTCATGATCTCGCTGTCAACACCAGGAACCTTAGCCAGCTGCGGCGAGAATGTCTAGCACGTTCGTCATAGATTTTCTCGACGTGGCGGCCGGCTTTCCGATCCCGCCGGCGGCCGCTCGAAGCGCCGGCGACGCCGTCCTCGGTACCGTCGAGGGGCCCTGTTGACACGGCAGAAGTGCGCCTCCCGCATCCGCGGACCGGCTTCTGCTATTCGCCTGGGCGACCGACCTCGCACGCGTCCGTCGAACCGTCGGCGTGGCCGCACGCCGCCTTGAACAGGAGTCGGCGAAACGCCTGGCGCTCCTGCTCGTCCAGCGCGCCGAGTACGACGGCCTCCGCGTCCGCGACCTGGCCGCACAGCGTGGCGATCGCCTCGCGACCACCGGCGGTCGCGACGATCTGACGCTGGCGGCGGTCCGCCGGGTTGGGTCGGCGCTCGACAAGGTCGGCCGCTACCAGGTCGTCGATGAGGTAGGTCAGCACGGTGGGGTCGATGCCGAGCCGGTTGGCCAGCGCGAGTTGGCTCGGCTGTGGCCGACTGACGACCTCGCACAGGGTCTGGTAGCCGCGCACGCCGTGCGGAATCTCGCCCAGCGTGGGCGGCAGGCTCTCGCGGTACGCGCGAAGCAGCGCCCCCAGCGCCCAACCGAGATCCGAATCCGTCATGGGGAACAGAGTAGCCCAGATCCGTTGTTGAGCAGATCATCTGTGCTACATATGGTTTGTTGACTAGATGGATGTCGGGAAGGTGGCGCATGGCCATCGAGGTAGGGATCGCGCTGGACATCTCCGACGCGGGCCGCGATCCGCAGACGCTGCTGGCGCTGGCGCGGGAGGCGGAGTCGGCGGCCCTGGCCCTCCTCGTGGTCCACGGCCACGACGATCACGGGCTGGATCCGTGGACGACCGCCGTCTGGCTGGCGGGCCGGACCAAGCACATCCCGATCGGCGTGGCCGCCGCGCCGGTCACGGCGGATCCGGCCGACCCCGAGCAGGCGTACCCGGCGATCGTCGCGAAGGCGCACCGGAGCCTGGACGTGCTGGCCGGCACCCGGCTGATCACCGCCGCGTCCGGCTGGGTCGTCGCACCGGCCGACGCCACGCTCGACCAGCTCCGCGGTCTGGCCGCGGCCGGCACGCCGGTCGTCGTGCCCGCGCGGTCGGTGGAGGACATTCACCGTCTCGCCGCACTGGTCGGCGACGACGGCGCCTCGACGGGGCGGTCGGCGGCTGTCCGGGCCCGCCGCCGCCAGGGCATCGACTACGACCACGTACCGGCGTCGCTGGCCGACGTCGCGATCGAGCCCGGTGACGCGGCGTACCGCAGCGTCGCGTCGACCTACCTCAGGGGCGGCTCGCCCGGGCTCGTCCTGCGTCCCCGTACGCCCGCCGAGGTCGCGGACGCCGTCGCGTTCGCGCGCCGCCACCGACACCTGCCCCTCGGCCTACGTAGCGGCGGCCACGGGATCAGCGGCCGCTCCACCAACGACGGTGGGCTGGTCATCGACGTCGGCGCGCTCAACACGATCGAGATCCTCGACGCCGGACGGCGACTCGTGCGGATCGGGCCCGGCGCCACCTGGAAGCAGGTCGCGGCGGCGCTGGACCCGTACGGGTGGGCCCTCGGCTCCGGCGACTACGGCGGCGTCGGGGTCGGCGGGCTGGCCACCGCGGGCGGCATCGGGTTCCTGTCGCGCAGGTACGGCCTCACGATCGACCGGCTCCGCGCGGTCGAGCTGGTCCTGGCGGACGGCAGCCCGGTACGGGCGACCACGGCGGACAACCCCGACCTGTTCTGGGCCGTACGGGGAGCCGGCGCCAACTTCGGCGTGGCCACGGCGTTCGAGTTCGAGGCCAGCGACGTGCGCGAGGTCGGCTGGGCCCAGCTGGCGCTCGTCAGCACCGACCTCGAGGCCAGCCTGCGCCGCTTCGGCGAACTGGCGAGCGCGGCCCCCCGGGACACCACCGTGTTCCTGGTGACCGGGCGGCCCCGCCAGGGTCAGTCCGTGATCCAGCTGTACGCGATGGTCGACCAGCGCGACCCCGAGGTCATCGTCGAGCGGCTCACCCCGTTCACCGAGCTGGGCCTGCTCGCCCAGCAGCAGGTCGTGCTCACCTCGTACGCCGACGTCATGGGCCTGGCCGGTGACGTGGGCGCCGAGGGCCACCAGGGCATGGGCGAGCCGGTCGCCCGGTCGGCCTTCCTGCCGGAGCTCACCGACGCCTTCGCCCGCGACGCCGCCCGGCTGCTGCGCCTCGGGCTGGCCTACTTCTTCCAGCTGCGCACGATGGGCGGGGCGATCGCGGACGTGCCGGCCGACCAGACCGCGTTCGCGCACCGTACGCCGGCGTTCCAGGTCACCGCGATGGGCGGGGACCAGGCCAGGCTGAACACCGCGTGGGACGGGCTCGCCGGCCACTTCGACGGCCTCTACCTCAGCTTCGATACCGACGTACGGCCGCAGCGCCTGCGCGACGCGTTCCCGCCGCCCGTACTCGCCCGGCTGCGGGAACTGAAGCGCCGCTACGACCCCGACAACCTGTTCCGGGACAACTTCGCCATCGACCCGAACACCATTGAGGAGCACACCCGATGACCGACTACGGACACGACCTCCTGTTCGGCCTGTTCGTCACGCCCAGCGCGCAGAACTCCCAGCACGTACTGGACCTGACAGTGACCGCCGACCGGGCCGGGCTGGACCTCGTCACGTTCCAGGACCATCCGTACCAGCCAGCGTTCCTGGACACCTGGACGCTGCTGTCGTACGCCGCCGCGCGTACCGAACGCGTGCGGCTCAGCGGCAACGTGCTCAGCCTGCCGCTACGGCCGCCGGCCGTCCTCGCCCGCGCCGCGGCCTCGCTCGACATCCTCAGCGGCGGCCGCTTCGTGCTCGGCCTGGGCGCCGGCGCGTTCTGGGACGCCATCGCCGCCATGGGCGGCCGGCGGCTCACCCCGGGCCAGGGCGTCGACGCCCTGCGCGAAGCCATCGCGATCATCCGCGACCTGTGGAACACGGAGGCCACCGGCCGGGTACGCCACGACGGCCCGTACTACCCGATGGCCGGCGCCAAGCGGGGACCCAGGCCCGCCCACGACATCGACATCTGGGTCGGCGCCTACAAGCCCAGGATGCTCGCGCTCATCGGCGCGGTCGCCGACGGCTGGCTGCCGACTCTGGATTACCTGCCCGAGGGCGTCGCTTCGCTGCCCGGACTCAACGCGCGCATCGACGAGGCCGCGACGCGGGCCGGGCGTGACCCGGCGGCGGTGCGTCGGTTGATGAACTTCATGAACGTACGGTTCTCCCCCACGTCCCGGGGCATGCTCGACGGCCCGCCCGGACAGTGGGTGGAGCAGCTCGCCGACCTCGCCCTCACCCACGGCGTCACGGCCTTCCTCGTCGGCGGCGACGACCCCGCCGTCGCCGAGCGGCTCGCCGCGGAGGTCGCCCCAGCGGTCCGCGACCTCGTCCGACGCGAACGAGGCTGAGGTGAGGACCGAAACCGCCTTCGAGGCACGGACGGGTCAAATGTTCCCGATCAACCCGTTCGGATACGAAACCTCTAGCAGAATCTGTAGCGGCTCGGTGGTCCTTCACCAGCTCGATCGATGAACGGGCTTGGGCGTGATGGGAGTTCTATGCCGCTGGTAAACGGGACATACGGCTATGGCCTGGTCACCAAGTCTCTGCACTGGCTGACGGTCCTGCTGGTCGCCGCTCAGTTTGTCGTCGGGTACACGATGGACGCCGACGGTGGCGGCCCTGGCCGGGGAGGCGACAGTCCGGCGGTCGAACGCGATTGGGGTTTCCCGGATGGCGACCGCTTCCCGGATGGCGGGCGTCCCCCGGTCGGCGAGCGTCCCTCCTTCGGGGAGCGTCCCCCGGACGCCGCGCGTTTCCCGGGCAGCGAACGGTTTGGGGGGCGTGGCGGCCTGCTGCCCGTTCATGTGGCGCTCGGCCTATTGATCATCGCCGTGGCGCTGGTGCGACTCGCGTGGCGTCGGGCGACGCCGCTCCCACCGTGGGCGCCGCAACTCACCGCGGGCGAACGCCGTTGGCTGCACGCGAGCGAGGTCTCGCTGCTGACGATGTTGATCGTCATGCCCGCGACCGGGCTTGTCCTGGTGTTTGTGGGCAGCGGCCTGGTACCGCTGCACATCGCGGCGCACGTCCTGTTCTTCGTGGCCCTGGCCGCCCATGTCGGTCTCGTCGCGCGGCGCAGGTTGCTGCGCCGCATGCTGTGATCACCCGACACAACGCTCATGATCGGTGGATTGGTCTGCCGTCCCGGCTCAGGGTGCGTACTCCACCCGGACCGTGGTGTGCACGACCGGCCCGCCGTCGGCGTCGGGGCTCGACATGGTGAGCGTCGAGGTCGTGTCCGACTCGGCCACGCTGCGGATCTCGGCGGTCTGCCCGCAGAACAACGGCCGGTGGTTGCGGTGCTCCACGACGACCACCCGGCGCTCCGGCTCCCCCAGCCGTACCGTCTCCAGCAGGGCGAGGGTCATCAGCGGGCCGTGCACGACCAGCCCCGGATAGCCCTCGACGCCGGTGGCGTACGGCCAGTCGTAATGGATGCGGTGCCCGTTGGCCGTGGCGGCGCTGAACCGGGTCAGCAGCCGGGGATCGGTACGCAAGCGCCAGGTGCCGTCGCCGGTACGGTCGAGCAGCCCGGGCACCGGGTCGGGTTGCGGCAGCGGTTCGCGCGCCGCCGCCGTCGTCGCGCCGGGTCCGGCGGCCCGCCGGTAGATGATGTCCTGGGTTTCCAGTACGGCGAGCTGCCCATCGGGCCCGGTCAACCGGTTCTCGACCGTGACCAGCATGAACTCGCCCTGCCGGCCGCTTTTGCGGGTCTGCGACAGCACCCGGACGGTGCGCTGCACGGTGGCGCCGACGGGCAGCGGCGCGACCAGCCGGACCGTGCCGCCGGCGAACATCCGGCGGGGGAAGCCCGGCGGGTGCCGGGGTACGCCGTGGACGGGGTGACCGTCCGGACCCACGTCGCCGGCCGCCGGCCAGCGGGGCAGGGCCACCCAGTGCCACAACGGCGGGAGGGGATCGCCGGCCTGCGGGGTCGGTAGCCCGTCGTCGAGCAGCCCGGCGAACGTGTGCACCGGCGCCGGCTGGACGGTCTCGGTAAAGGTGACCGGTTGCGGCGGACCTGACGCGTCCGGTGCCGCCGGGTCACCTGACGGTCCGGTCACGACGGCACCTGCGCGCGGTACCAGTCGACGATGGCCCCCGGTCCGGCGAACGTCACGTCGGGGTCGGCGGCCAGCTCGTCGAGCAGGGTCATCAGGCCACGGACCCGGTGCGGTACGCCGAGCAGGTGCGGATGCAGCGGCAGGGCCAGCACCCGGGCACCCCGGGCCGCCTCGGCCTTGAGTACGGCCACGGTCTCACGGACCCGCCGCTGGTACTCGGGCATCGGCTGCCGCTCGACCGCGATGACGACGCTGTCGTTGAGTTCCAGGTTGTACGGGAGCGCGAGCAGCGGCGGCTCGGTGCTCATCCACAAGGGATAGTCGGCGACCGACCAGTCGAGCACGTACTCGACGCCCAGTTCGGCGAGCACCTGCGGGGTGCGCATGGTTTCGGCCAGGCCGGGGCCCATCCAGCCGCGGGGGCGGACCCCCGTGCCCTCGGTCAGCATGCGCACCGACGCCTCGATGACCTCGCGCTCGTCGGCGGCGCCGGTGACCGACTCCTGGCGTACGCCGTGGGCGATGAACTCCCACCCCGTCTCAAGCAGCAGGTCGAACACGGCGGGATAGTCGTCGCGGATGGCGGCGTTGACGCTGAGCCCGACCGGCAGGCCACGCTCGACGCACCCGGTGACCAGCCGCTCGACGCCGGCCCGCAGGCCGTAGTCGACCCAACTGAAGTTGGGCACGTCGGGTACGTCGTCGCGGCCGTGCGGCCCGGTGAGCACCTTGCGGGGCATCGGCCGGTCGAACGGCCAGGACTCCACGTTGAGTACCGGCATCACGATCAGTCCGGCGCCGGCCATCGGGGCCAGCGGCGGCAGGGCCGCCGGCAACGCGTGCGGGATCCACGACATGTTCTGCTCCTCCAACGCGGGCCGGATCAGCCCCAGGTCTGCCCGCCGTCGACGGTCAGGCAGGTGGCCACGATGTGCGCGGCCCGGGGCGAGACGAGGTAGGCGGCGGCGGCGCCGATGTCGCCCGGGTCGGCGGGGTGCCCCACCGGGATACTGGCCGCGAGTTTCGCTGCCGCGGCCGTCCCGTCGACCCCGGCGGCCGCCGCCTGGTACGCCACGAGCGCGTCGTACCGGGCGGTGCGGGTCGGGCCGGGATGCAGCCCGACCACCCCGATCCCCTCGGGGGCGAGCAGCCGGCCGGCGCTGGCGACGAGCCCGCTCAACGCTGCGTTGATGGCGGTCGACGTCACCATTCCGGTGGGGGCGTCCCGCGCGGCGTTGCCGGCGATCACGACGATCCGGCCGCCACCGCCGCCGGCGCGCATCAGGTCGGCGGCCACCCGCATCGCCCGGACCGAGGCCAGGAACTTGGTGGTGAAGGCGACCTGCCAGACGTCGTCATCGATCTCGTCGAACGTGCCGATAGGGGTCGAGCCCACGCACGCCACGAGGCCGGCCAGGCCGCCCTGCCGCTGCGCCGCCTCGCGCAGGGCGGCCACCCCGGCGGGGGCGGTCATGTCCCCGACCACGGTCTCCACCTGCGGCGACCCGTTGGCGCGCAGCCGCTCGGCGACCTCCGCCAGCT
>JAEZGP010000171.1 GCA_023437285.1 Actinomycetes bacterium
AGCAGCGCCAGGCGCGCAAGCGCGCGGCGCAGTTCGCCAACAGCGGCCGCCGGGCCACGCTGGAGACCCTGCTCGAGCAGATCAAGGAGGGCGAGAAGACCTCGCTCGCCCTGATCATCAAGGGCGACGTCTCCGGTTCGGTGGAGGCCCTGGAGGACGCGCTGGTCAAGCTCGACATCCCGGACGAGATCCAACTCAAGATCATCCACCGGGGCGTCGGCGCGATCACCCAGAACGACATCAACCTCGCCAGCGCGTCCGGGTCGGACTCGACGGCGATCATCATCGGCTTCAACGTGCGCCCGACCATCCAGGCGCGCGACCTCGCCGACCGCGAGGGCGTGGAGATCCGGTACTACACCGTCATCTACCAGGCCATCGAGGAGATCGAGGCGGCCCTCAAGGGCATGCTCAAGCCGGTGTACGAGGAGGTCGAACTCGGTACGGCCGAGATCCGCGAGGTCTTCCGGTCCTCCAAGTTCGGCAACATCGCCGGTTGCATCGTGCGCAGCGGTCTCATCCGCCGCAACGCGAAGGCCCGGCTCATCCGCGACGGCGCGGTGGTGGCCGACAACCTGTCGATCGTCGGCCTGCGCCGGTTCAAGGAGGACTCGACGGAGGTCCGCGAGGGTTACGAGTGTGGTATCACGCTCGGCAACTTCAACGACATCCGCGTCGAGGACATCATCGAAACCTTCGAGCTGCGCGAGAAGCCGCGCAGCTGACGTGACCGCCCCGGGCGCCGGCACCGCCGGCGCCCGGGCGGCGCCTCTTCCCACCACGGAGGAAGCCCCGCTTGTACACGGGCACCATCGTTTTCGACATGCTGCTGCCGGGGGACTGCCGGTCGCTGAAGGACAAGCGCTCGTACGTGCGGCCCATCGTCGCGGCGCTGCGCAAGTTCGAGGTCTCGGTGGCCGAGGTGGGCCACCTGGACCGGCACGGCCGTACGGAGATCGGCGCGGCCGTCGTCGCCAGCGATACCGGGCACGTCAGCGAGGTCCTTGACGCGTGTGAGCGGCTGATCGCCGGCCGCCCGGAGATCGAGCTCCTGTCGGCCCGTCGTCGCCTCTACGGGGACGATGACTAACGCCCCGATCGGGGTAAGGTCAACGCTGCCGGCTAGTCCGACACCGTCGGCCGGCAAGCGAGCAGCACCCGCAGCATCACAGCTCCAGCACCACACAGCCGGGAGGTGGGGAAAATGTCCGATCCGGCCAAGATTCGTCGGCACGCCGAGCGCGTCCGCGAGCTTGTCGCCGAGGCGGTGCGCACCCAGGTGAAGGACCCCCGACTGGGGATGATCACCATCACCGACGCCCGGATCACCGGTGACCTGCGCGACGCTTCCGTCTACTACACGGTGCTCGGTGACTCCGCCGCCCAGGCGGGCACGGCGGCCGCGCTCGAGAGCGCCAAGGGACTCCTGCGCAGTACCGTCGGGCGCGCGCTGGGTCTGCGGCACTCGCCGACGCTCACGTTCATCCTCGACGACGTGCAGGACCACGCCAAGCAGATCGACGAGCTCCTCGCCGCGGCCGCCGAGCGCGACGCGCGGGTCCAGCAGCTCGCCGCCGGCGCCCGCTACGCGGGCGACGCGCAGCCCTACCGGGTCGCCGAGGACGACGACTCCGAGGACGCGGAGGACTCAGACGAGGCAGCGTCGCCCGCTGACGAACGCGGATGATCGGCGCCTCGGCCGACGGGTCCGCGGCCGCCACGACGGCCACGGACACCGGCAGCGCACTGGCCGCCAGCGGCGCTGACCCCAGCGGTGCCGACAGCATCCGTAGCGCCGACACCGGCAGCGCGGTCGCCGCCGACGGCGCCAGCGGTACCCCGTCGATCGGCGTGACCGAGGCCGACTGGGCGGCCGCCGTGGCGGCCGTGTCCGGGCTGCCGCGCACGGCATCGGTCGTGCTGGCCTGCCATATCAACCCCGACGGCGACGCGCTGGGCAGCATGCTCGGCTTCGGGCTCGGGTTGCGCCAGCTCGGCTTCGTCAACGTGCGCGCGAGCTTCGGCGAGCCGTACAACCTGGTTGAGGGTTTTGGTTTTCTGCCGGGACAGGACCTGCTGGTGCCGCCCGCGCAGACCGACCCGGCCCCCGACCTCATGGTGACCTTCGACGCGGCCAGCCTGTCCCGGCTGGCCGAACTGGCGTCCACTCTGGACCGCGCCGGCACCTCGATCGTGCTGGACCATCACGCCAGCAACCCCGGCTTCGGCGCCATCCGGCTCATCGCCCCGACGGCCGCGGCCACGGCCCAGGTCGCCGCGATGCTGCTGGAGCGGCTCGGCGTCACCTACGACGAGCCGATCGCCACGTGCCTCTACACAGGACTGAGCACCGACACGGGGTCGTTCAAGTTTGACGCGACCACCCCCGCGGTGCACGAGCTGGCCGCGCGCCTCATCGCCACCGGCCTACGCCCGGCCGAACTGTCGCGGCACCTGTTCGACACGCGGCCGTTCGGGGCGGTACGCCTGCTCGGGGAGGTGCTCGACAGCGCCCGGCTGGACCCGGCCGGGGCGCGCGGGCGCGGCATCGTCTACGCCCACGCCGACCTCGCCGGGCTGGCCCGGCACAACCAGCCGTCCCACGTGCTGGAGAGCTTCATCGACGTCGTCCGTACGGTCGCCGAAGCCGACGTCGCCTGCCTGGCCAAGCCCGTACGCGAGAACGAATGGTCGGTGTCGCTGCGCAGCAAGGGCGCCAACGACGTGGCGGCGGTCGCCATGGCGCTGGGCGGCGGCGGGCACCGGCTGGCGGCGGGTTTTACCTGGCGGGGCACCCTGGACGAGCTGTTCGCCGCCGTGGACCGGGAACTGTCCGCCTGAGGCGGGCGTCGCGAATATCACCGGCGTCCGAATATCAGGGTCCTTTCGGGGGAACTGCGCTACCCGGCCCGCGCGGGTGGCGTCACAATCGAGCTATGGAGCAGCCGCGCCCGGTCACGGTGGACACCGATGCCGGCGCGCCCGGCTGGGACCGCGCCCAGGTCATGCTCCCCGTGTTTGCCGTCGTCGCGCTGTTGGGCGGCCTCTTCCCGTCGTTTTCGGTGAGCGCCAACGTGCTCGTCGTCCTGACCGGCGGCGTGCTGTGCTGGCTGGGGCTCGGCGGGCGGCTGGGCCGGCGGCCGGCCCCCGCAAGGCTGCGGCGGGGCGCGCTCGCCTGGCTGGCACCCGTGGCGACTGTGGCGCTCGTGGAGCTGTACACGTTCAGCCGTGAGGATCCGGCGTACCCGACGCTGTCCGCGCTGGCCGATCCCGTGCTGGACGGCTACCTCGCCCGCGTCGCCTGCTACTTCGTGTGGCTGGCCGGCTTCTGGGGGCTGATCCGCCGATGAGTCTCACCACCGTGGTCGTCATCAGCCTGTTCGCCCTCGCCGGGGTGGCGTTCGGCGTCGTGGAGGTGCTCGCGCGGCGGCCGGAGTCGACGATCCCCACCTTCGGCGACCTGACCGCCGCCGTGCTGCGCTTCGAGGTCAACCGCATCCCCGTGGGCCGCATCGGCGTGTACGGATTCTGGTGGTGGGTCGGCTGGCACTTCTTCGCCCGCTGACCAAGGCGCCGCTGATCAAGGCGCGGCGGATCAACGTTCCGTTGATCAACGACTCTGCTACCACGCCCCGCCGACCCGTTGGACGCGCCGGAACTTTCTCCCATTATTTGGAAACGGTGCGCAGAATCTGGACCTGAACGATAACTTAGACGACGTGCGCAGCGGGCTGATTCTTCGCCGCCGCGGCGGGGCACTGCCTGGGTAGGCCAGCTTCCCGCCGCGGGTGATGAGCGCTGGCCGGGACGCATGCAGACGCACCGACGTCGATCACGGGCGGGCCACCCATCCACAGTGGCCAGCCGCCGACAACCACCCCGTGGACCGCAGGCCGGAGACCCCGGCGCCGGTGCCGCCGGAGCGCAGCCTCACGCGAACTGGAAGGACCCCACCATGGCAACCGCTGTGGCTACCGCACCGCGCGCCATCGGCGCACCCGCGGCCTGGGTGACACCGACGCCCCCGTCGGCAGACTCGCCACCGGCCGACTCCGCCACCGGCGCGGAGGCGCTCGAC
>JAEZGP010000257.1 GCA_023437285.1 Actinomycetes bacterium
CGCAGCAGGCGCTGGTCGACGGCGAACAGCCAGATCAACACGTACGCGACGAGGCTCGCGCCGAGGCCGGGCAGGATCGCGCGGGCGAAGCGGCGCGCGGACTCCCCCGCCGACGGGAAGCGTTCGATGTGGCAGAACCGCGCCATGGCGGCGCTCGCCGTGGCAAGCGCCGCGCCGGCGGTGATGACCGGGACCGCGGCCACGGTGGTGACGATGCCGGCGAGCGCCAGGTCGGCGCCGTTGCGCACGGTGTCGCGCCAGTCCCGCCCGGCCCCGATCTCCGGCTCGTCGCCGGGCTCGGGAAGGCCCGGATCGGGGCGGCCGGGATCGGGGCGGGACCCTGGCTGCTGCGTCGGCATGCCGGCCATCATGGCGTACTTTGTCAGCCCTTGAGGCCGGACGTGTTGATGCCCTGCACGAGCATCCGCTGGAAGGCCACGAAGAACACGAAGACCGGGATCAGCGAGAGGACGGCCATGGCGAACATGGCGCCGATGTCGCTCTGGCCGCCGGAGTCCAGGAAGCCGCGCAGGGCCACCGGGACGGTGCGCTGGTCGAGTTCGTTGAGGTAGATCAGCTGGGGCAGGAAGTCGTTCCACGTCCAGATGAACGAGAAGATCGCGGTGGTCACGAGCGCCGGACGGGTCAGCGGCAGGATGACGTGCCAGAAGATCCCGTACGGGCTGCAGCCGTCCACCTTCGCGGCCTCGTCCAGCTCGCGCGGGATGCCGCGCATGAACTGGACCATGAGGAACACGAAGAACGCCTCGGTGGCGAGGATCTTCGGCACGATGAGCGGCAGGGGCGTGTTGATCCAGCCGAACTCCTTGAACAGCATGTACTGCGGGATCATCAGCACGTGGTGCGGCAGCAGCAGCGTGCTGATCATGATGCCGAAGTACAGGCCGCGACCGACGAACCTCAACCGCGCGAAGGCGTACGCCGCGACGAGGCAGGAAACGGCGTTGGCCACCACGGTGGCCCCGGCGATGAGGCCGCTGTTGAAGAAGAACGTCGCGAAGGTGACACCGGTGAAGCCGTTCCACCCGTCGCTGTAGTTGCTCCAGGTCACGTCCTTCGGGAAGATCGACAAATTGTTGACGATCTCGGTGGGTGCCTTGAGCGACGTGCCGATCAGCCAGCACAGCGGGTAGAGCACCACGGCCATGATGAGCAGCAGCGCGGCCCAGCGGGCGACGTTGGCGCCCGTCCCGACGCGGTCCCCGGGCAGTACGGCGGTCTCGGTACTCATGCCGTCACCTCCGCTTCGCTCCGGCGCCGACATGAGTAAGCACTGAGCTGATGATTCGCTCGCGAACGCTCGCTCATCACTTGTCTCCGTCCCCGTAGTGCACCCAGAATCTGCCGGTCGAGAACAGCACCACGGTCAGCAGGCCGACCGCGATGAGGAACACCCAGGCCATCGCGGACGCGTACGCCATCTTGAACTCGGTGAAGCCCTTGATGTAGAGGTACAGCGTGTACATGAGGGTCGAGTCGGTGGGCCCGCCGGTGCCGCCGCTGACGACGTACGCCGAGGTGAAGCCCTGGAAGCCGTGGATCGTCTCGAGCACCAGGTTGAAGAAAATGACCGGCGACAGCGCCGGCAGCGTGACGTGCCAGAACGAGCGCAGCCGGCTGGCCCCGTCGACGGCCGCGGCCTCGTAGAGTTCCGGCGGCACCTGCTTGAGGCCCGCCAGGAAGATGACCATCGGTGCGCCGAACTGCCACATGCCGAGCAGAATGATCGTGCTCAGGGCCCAGTCGGGGTCGTTGACCCACGCCTTGCCCTGGACGCCGAACAGCGCCAGAAAGGAGTTGAACGCCCCGGACCGGCTGAACATCGCCTGCCACAGGATGGCGATCGCGACGCTGCCGCCGAGCAGGGACGGCAGGTAGAACAGCGCGCGGAACAGGCCGATGCCGCGGCGCTCGCGACGCAGCAGCAGCGCCACGCCGAGCGCGGCGGCGAGCTTGAGCGGCACGGCCACGAGCGCGTAGACCAGGGTGACCTGCACGGCGTGCCAGAAGTGCGGGTCGTTGGTGAAGATCTTCTTGTAGTTGTCCAGGCCGACCCACTCGCTGTCGCCGAACAGCTCGTTGTTGGTGAAGCTCAGGTAGAGCGAGTAGAGCATCGGGATCGCTGTGATGAGCATCAGCCCGAGTAGCCACGGCGACAGGAAGGCGTAGCCCGCCAGGTTCTCCCGCCGGCGCAGGGCCGCGCCGCGGCGGCGGTTGGTGGGGGTACGGCCGTGCGGTTGCCGTACGGGCGGAGCCGGTGCCTGAATCATGGCCACCGTCGGTTCTCCTCTCGGGCCGTCCGTGGCACGGCCGGTGCGACCGTGCCACGGACGGATTCGATGACTGCTGTCAGTCGGCGAAGCCGACGAATGACTGCCTGTCGGCGCTAGCCGCCGATGGCGGCCTTGGCGTCGGCCACGAAGGCGGCGGCCGCCTCGGCAGGCGAGGCCCGCTTGTACGACACGGTCTCCGCGGCCTTGACCAGCGCGGCGCGCACGCCGCTGTGGCCCTTGATCGGCGGCGGCGGGGCCTGGCCGAACTTCGGGGTCATCTCGTTTTCGAACGCGACGGTCACCTTCATCTGCGGCGAGAGGTCGGCCTCGATGGCCTTGCGCAGGTCCATGTTCGACGGCAGGCCACGGTCGGTGCCGAGGATCTTCGCGGCCTCGGGGTCGTTGACGAAGAAGTTGATCACGTCGGCGACGACATCAGGGTGCTTGGTGCCCTTGAAGGCCGACCAGTAGAGCGCCGCCCGGGCCCACTGCGCGCTCGGGTCGCCGGGGTAGGCGACGACGCCGAGTTCGTGGTCGGTGTTCTTCGACAGGTCGGGCATCTGGTTGGACCACATGAACGACGTGGCGGCGTTCTTGGTGACGACGAGCTGCTTGGTGGCGTCGCCACCGTTGGCGGCGTGGATCAGGTCGGCCGTGGGGGTGGCCTTCTTGGCCGCCGCGCCCTGCCACAGCTCGAACCACTTCTGCACGTCGGCCTCGGTGAAGCCGAGCTGCGTGCCGTTGTAGAGCTGCTTGCCCTGCTGGCGCAGCCACATCCAGAACGCCTTGTAGTCGGCGGACGGGTCCATGGTGCCGTAGACGTCCTTCATGCCGGCCTGCTGCGCGGCCGCGGTCACCTGGGCAGCCCAGTCGATGAGTTCGTCCCAGGACATGCCGGTCTTCGGCTCCGGCAGCTTGAGCTGCTGCAGCAGCGTCTTGTCATAGACCATGCCGGGAGTGTTCTCGCCGGTGGCGATGCCGAACTGCTTGCCGTCGATCTGACCGTACTTGGCCAGGCTCTCCGGGAACTTCGACAGGTCGATCTTGTTGGACGACACCAGCGGGGTGAGGTCCATGGCGATGCCGCGGGCCGAGTACTCCCCGAGGAAGTTGTCGTCGATCTGGAAGATGTCCGGGGCGTCGCCGCCGGCCGCCTGGGTGGCCAGCTTCTCGAAGTAGCCCTGGTTGCCCTGCCAGGTCGGCTTGAACACCACGTCGGGGTGCTTGGACTGGTAGAGGTCGAGCGCCTTCTGCGTGATCTGGGCGCGACCGTCGGCTCCCCACCAGAAGATGGAGATCTCGGTCTTGCCGGAGCCGGAATCGTCGTCGCCGCAGGCCGCCGCGCCAAGGGCGACGGGCAGCACCGCGACGGCGGCTACCAGGGCTCGGACCAGGCGCGGGCGCCGACGGGTGGGGACTTTAGCGGGGTGCATTGCGCTCACTCCTTGACGTAGGACGCGACAGGTCCGCAGGCGGTTGGGGCCGCGTAGCCCGGTCCGCAGGCGGGTGCGGGCCGGGGCCCGTCGAGTCGCGGATGACCAGTTCGGTCTGGAGCGTTACCTGTGCGGTGGTGCGACGTCCGTCGATGGCTGCCCCGCCGGCCCGCCCGGGCCGGGAGGAAGAGGTGGTGTCGTGCTGGAGCAGCATGTCGACGGCCGCCCGTCCGGCGGCCGCTGTGGGGGTGGCCACCGTCGTCAGCTTGGGTCGGGTGCGGCGGCTCAGCGAGATGTCGTCGATGCCGACGACGCTGATGTCGCCCGGCACCCCTACCCCCAGCGAGTCGAGCCCTTCGAGCAGGCCGATCGCCATCAGGTCGTTGTAGACGAGCACGGCCGTGC
Source organism: Actinomycetes bacterium (assembly GCA_023437285.1). Classification (GTDB taxonomy): domain Bacteria; phylum Actinomycetota; class Actinomycetes; order Mycobacteriales; family Micromonosporaceae; genus Luedemannella. The sequence goes on from JAEZGP010000257.1 coordinate 4,133, forward strand.
AGCCGACCCGGCGGACCTGGTC
>JAEZGP010000313.1 GCA_023437285.1 Actinomycetes bacterium
GGGCCCCCCCCCGCCCCCCCCCCCGGGCCCCCCGCTTCTCGCCTGACCTGTCGGTCAAGCCAGTTCGCAGCGTTTGTTGTTCAGGTAGAAGTTCGGCGGTTTGGAGTTGGTGTAGTTGTCCCAGGTCGCGTCGAACGCTATGTCCGGTATCGTGCCGCCGGCCGGGATGTTCTTGTTCCACGTGTCGTCGTCGCCCGTCACCTGGCTGTTGGAGACGTTGAGCCACACGTCCCACTCGTAGGTGAAGGTCTGGCCGTTGGCGAACCGGAACTTCAGCGTCCAACCGTTGACCGGCGTCGTCAGCAGGTTCTTGATGCCGATGTGGGCGTGGAAGCCGCCGTTCCAGGTGTCCTCGACCGTGTACGTGATCCGGCAGGCCGCCGCCGGCAGCTCGCTGTTGGTGACCAGGAAGACGTTCGGTTCGAGCTGGTTGAGCGGGATGTCGCTGTTGTTGGCGATGACCTGCGCGAGGCTGTTGCGGTAGTCGATGCCGTACGTGCTCTTGATCCAGGACAGGCCCTGGTTGTTGCCGTAGAAGAACCTGTCCCCGTCGCGCAGCGCGGCGAACTGCTTCGTCCAGATCGCCAGCTGCAGCTCGCCCATCTCGGTGTTGGCCACGTGCGGCTCGGCCAGCATGCCGACGAACGCGTCGACGTTGCTCACGTTGCCGTAGACCGCCTTCAGGCGCGCCGCCACCGTGGTGCGGCGGGTGCCGTCCACGGCCTGGCGCAGGACGGCCTGCTGGTCGCTGAGGTTGATGTTCGCCCCGTCGATGTTGCGCAGGCTGAGGAAGTCCAGGCTGTCGGGGTCGTTGATCTCGTTGCCGGCCGTCAGTTCCGGGTCGCTCGGGAACGACTCCGTCGACTCACCGGTGATCGCCGTGAAGGACGACTTCGTCGACAGCCCGTACGCCTGGCGGAGCTGGTTGTAGCTCGGCATGCCGTGGTCGCGGCCGCGGTCCACGTCGATGGCGCCGAGGTCGACCACGCCGTCGTAGCAGGCCGGCATGCCGGGGCCGTCCAGGCACTGCGGGTTGCCCGACACGGGCACCTCGAACAGTACGCTGCGCAGCTGGTTGTCGATCTGCTCGTCGTTGTTGTACTGCGGCAGGAAGCCGATGCCCTGCAGCAGGGGACCGAGTTCCAGCATCTCCGCCAGGTTGGGGTTGAACGACGCCGCGTTGATCGGGACGTTGAAGATGACCTGTGTGCCGGCCGGGGTGACGGTGACGCCCTGCGCGGCGATCGCCGCCAGTTCGGCCGCGGTGTAGCGGCTCGCGGCGGACCGGATGATGAACTCGCCGTGCACCTGGGTGTGCGCGCGGTACCCGACCGTGGCGAACTCGTTGGTGATCGTCGCGTTCACGTTGGACTTGTAGCCGGTGTACTTGGGCAGCGAGACGCCCATCGCCGGCAGGAACTCGTTGTACGTGATGTACTGCTGCTCCGCGATGACGATGCGCCGCGCGATCTGGAATTTGTCCTCGGCCGACAACGACGACGGCAGCAGCGACACGATCCGGTTGTGCTCGCGGGCGAACAGGGTCTGCGTCGCGGTGAGGGCGAGGTTCTCGTTCGAGCGGACGTCACCGGCCACCGTGGCGTCGTTCGGGTTGGCCACCAGGCGTCCCTCGATGTCGACGGGCGGCGCAGTGGCCGGGTTGCCCCGGTCGTCGCGGCGCGGCAGGTACCCGCCGGGCAGCAGCAGGGTCGCGGCGTTGTTGGCCAGGTTGCCGTCGACCGGCCCGTCGCGCAGCCACTCCAGCCGGCTGTTGGTCGTGCCGTAGACCGCCTCGGCGTCGATGTACGAGTTCTGGGTGTTGATCTGCTGGCGCGGGTTGGTGACGCCGGTGCCGGACGCCGCCGCCGAGCGGCTGAACGGGATGTAGCCCAGCGTGTTGGTGAACTCCTCCAGCGGGTCGGTGCTGCTGAACGGGATGTTCGCCGTCGGGCCGCCCTGTTCGCGCAGCCCGAAGGTGTGGTCGAGGAACTGGCCCCAGGTCCAGGCCCACTGCGAGACGCGATGCTCGGAGAACAGGTTCTGGTGCGAGTCGTTGAAGATCCGGTTGCTGAGGTAGCGGCTGTTCGGGCCGGCGACCGGCTGGCTCTTGTTGTCGGCGTAGCGCGCGCTGGCAACCCGGGAGTACGCGGTGCCCGCCTTGCCCCAGGTCGGGTTGCTCGCGTTGTTATTGGAGCCGTCGAGGGTGGCGATGGTGAACGGTACGGATGCCGCGGCGGCGCTCGCGTTGACGAGCACGAGCCCGCCCGCGACGGTGAGCGTGGCGGCGGCGGCGATGAGGCGCCGCAGGGGCGCGGATGGTCGACCGGCCCGCGGCGACTCGGGGTGCCGGGGTGCGTTGTCCATGTGTTCCTCCCACACGGTCCACGTCGGACCGTCGTGTACGTGAAGGCCCACGGCTCCGAAACCCGTGGTGGGTCGCTACATAGGCGTGTGTCGACACCATTGACGCGCCTATCCGGCGACGGGGTGAAGGGGTAGGGGAGTCGGGGAGCGCCTGAATGGCGGGTGGTGGGTGGCATTCACGGGAAATGAATAACCACAGTGGAGCTAATGGTGGGGTGGCCGTTCCCTGAGGCTCTAGCGGCCAGTCTCTACCTCAAATGGGTGACGGTCAATTGAGTGACTCATTCATTCACTCGCCCAATGACGATGACCGAATAGCACGTGAAACATAGTCACCTTGCTATTGCTAAAGCGAATTCCCGAAAAGCAATTTTCGCGCAATGCGAGCCGCCGTGCGGGCCGCCGCCGTGCGGGCCGCGGCCGGCCCGGGTCAGGCCGGCGCGGGCGGTGGCGGGCCGGGGTCAGGCCTTCGCGGTCAGGTCGTCGCGAGGCGCAGCCGGGACGGGCCGTGGAAGACAAGGTCGTCGGCGTAGCAGACCGGCTCGTCGGTGAACGCTAGGCCCGGCAGGCCGCGCAGCAGCGCCGACAGCCCCAGTTCGGCCTCGAAGTAGGCCAGCCGCGCGCCGAGGCAGTAGTGGATGCCCATGCCGAAGCTGGCGTTGCGGCTCGCGTCGCGGCCGATGTCGAGGGTGTCCGGGTCCGGGAAGCGCCGCGGGTCCCGGTTGGCCGAGCCCAGCACGAGGGTCACCTTGCTGCCCGCCGGGATCGTCGCGGCACCGACCGGCAGGTCCCGGTACGCCCACCGGGTCACCATCTGCACGGGGGCGTCGTAGCGCGCGAACTCCTCGACGGCGCCCGGCATCAGCGCCGGCCGCGCCACCAGTTCGTCGCGTACCCGGGGGTGGCGCAGCAGCGCGAGGGTGGCCTTCGCGATCAGGTTCGTGGTGGTCTCGTGCCCGGCGGTCAGCAGGTGTACGCACGTCGAGATGATCTCGGTGTCGGTCAGCGCGGGCTCGGCGCGCACCAGGGCCGTCATCAGGTCGTCCGGCAGTCTCTTATAA
>JAEZGP010000380.1 GCA_023437285.1 Actinomycetes bacterium
GACCTGACCGCCCGGCTCGACGCCCTGCCCGGGGCCGCCGCCTGGCGCGCGTACACCCCGGCGGGCGACGCCGACCGGTTGCCCGGCGCGTGCCTGCCCGTTGCCGCCGGCAGCGGGCCCACGGTGCTGTTCGTCGAGTGGCTCGACCCGTTCATGCCGGGCGGTCACTGGGTGCCGGAGCAGATCCTGTTGGCCGGCGGGCAGCCGGTGCTGCTCGGGCCGGGCGAGCACAGCGTCGCGCACCTGTGGCCGGCCGCCCTGGACTGCGGCCCCGAGGTCGTCGTGCTGGGGCCGTGCGGGCTGAGCCGCGACCAGACGCTCGCCGGCCTCGGCGCCCTCACCGCGCTGCCCGGCTGGGCGGACCTGCCGGCTGTCCGCGACGGGCAGGTCTGGGTCGTGGACGGCCCGGCGTACTTCAACCGTCCCGGCCCGCGAGTCATCGACGGCGCGGAGATCCTCACAGAGGTTCTCGCTGGCAACGCGCGTCACGATCAGGCGATCCGGCTGTCCGCCTAGAGCGCGGGGATGGCACTCTAGTGCGCGACACGGGAAGGAATCTCACATGCCAGACGGACGTATCGCCGTCGCCGGCCTGACCAAGCACTACAAAGAGGTCCGGGCGGTCGACGGACTTTCGTTCGAGGTCGAGCCCGGTCGGGTGACCGGGTTCCTCGGCCCGAACGGCGCCGGCAAGACAACCACCCTCCGCATGATCCTCAATCTCGTACGGCCGACGGCCGGCACCGCCACGATCGGCGGCGTGCGTTACGCGGACCTGCCCGATCCGGTCGGCACCGTCGGGGCCGTGCTGGAGGCGAGCGCCGCGCACAAGGGCCGCACGGCGCGCAACCACCTGCGCATCCTGTGCCGGGCGGCCGGCCTGCCCGACCGCCGGGCCGACGAGGTGCTCGACATCGTCGGCCTGTCCACGGCGGCCAGCCGCAAGTTCAAGGGCTACTCGCTGGGCATGAAGCAGCGGCTCGGCATCGCCGCCGCGCTGATCGGCGACCCGCGCGTACTCATCCTCGACGAGCCGGCCAACGGCCTGGACCCCGAGGGCATCCGCTGGATGCGCCAGCTGCTGCAGTCGCTGGCGGCGGAGGGTCGCACCGTGCTGGTCTCCAGCCACCTGCTGTCCGAGATGGAGATCCTCGCGGAGGACGTCGTCATCGTGGCCGCCGGCCGGCTGGTGACCCAGGGCCCGGTGCGCAAGGTGATCGCGTCGCTGGGCGGTTCGGGACGCACCCTGGTACGCACGCCCGACGCGGCCGCGCTCACCGCCGCGCTCGGCGACGGCGCCACGATCAGTCCGGGCCAGGACGGTGACCTGTGGGTCACCGGACTCGACGCCGTCGCGATCGGCGAGGCGGCGCACCGCGCCGGCGTGGTGCTTCACCAGCTCACCAGCGACAGCCCCGATCTTGAGGGCGTGTTCCTGGAGCTGACCAAGGGGAAGGCGGACATCCGATGACGGCGCCGACGACGGCCACGCGCCGCCCGCACCTGATCTCGGCGGAGCTGTTGAAGATCCGCACGACGAGCACCTGGTGGCTGTTCGGCATCGGCATGATCCTGGTGACGTTCCTGGCGCTGGGCCTCAACATGCTCATCACCCACTTCCAGATCGACCCGCCGCTCAGCCAGATCCCGGAGGAGCAGCAGGCACAGGTGATCGCGGACGCCGAGGCCGCGCGCACCGTGGCCGGGCAGGTCAAGATCGCGGCCAACCTGATGACCTCGGGCCAGTACCTCGGTGTGATCTTCGCGCTGCTCATCGGCGTACTGGTGATCACCAACGAGTACTTCCACCAGACGGCGACGGCGACGTTCCTGACGACCCCGCACCGCACGGCGGTCGTCTTCGCCAAGCTCGTGGCGGCCGGCGTCTTCGGTGCCCTGTTCTGGTTGGTCGCGACCCTGATCAATCTGGTCGTCACGCCGATCTACCTGGGCATCGAGGGGGTGGGGATCCACCTCACCGACTGGGGGGTCATCCAGGCCGTCCTGCTCAACCTGTTGCTGTTCGTCATGTGGACGGTCTTCGGCCTGGGCCTGGGCACCCTCATCCGTAGCCAGATCGGTGCCGTCGTGATCGGCATCGTGGTGTACCTGGCCAGTGACCTGCTCATGTCCATCCTGGTGCCGGTGCTGCAAACCTGGCTCGACCAGGACTGGGTCGGCAACCTTCGGGTGCTCGCCCCGGCCACGGCGTCCACCATCATGATCACGCCGGGTGAGGCGTTCCCGGACGCCCCGCCCCAGTGGGCCGGCTTCGTGGTCATGGTCGCCTACGTGGTGATCCTCGGCGGCATCGGCATCATGCTGACCCGTCGCCGCGACGTCAGCTGAGCTGACCCCACGATCCCGGGACGGCCACGCGAGCCGTCCCGGGATCGCGCGTTTTCGCGGCCCGGCCGTAGCTGAGTCGCTGGTAGAGCGACAGACCGGCCCCGCTATGGCGCCCGAAAGTTTCTAGGCGGATTTCCTCTCCTTTCTGGCCTGTGCGTCGTTGTCGTCAGCGCCGCCGCACTGGCGGCGCGGTCATAGCGGTTGAGCGATCCGCGCTTCATTGACGCCTATCTACGATAGGCGTAGCCTCCAGCCGCGATAGTTTCCATAGATTTCGATGGAAAGTATCGGCGTCGCGGGAGCCGGGCCGGATCCGCGGAGGCCTCAGGGCGGCCTCGTCGTGGCGGCTCATCCACTCGCTTAGCGGCCGGGACCACGACCGGTTGCGAGGTGCCCGGCGCACCACCCCGGCGCACCCCCCCGCACCCCGAGCGGCAGCGCCACAACCTGCCCGCCGGCCACGATGGCAAGGAAGAAACCGATGAGGCTGAGCAGAATCCGAACACGGGTCGCGGTCGTCGCCGGGGGCGTCGCCGCGCTCCTCCTGGGCTCGACGATCATGGCCGTCAGTGCCCACGCGGCCGCCGGCTGCCGGGTCGCGTACGACGTCACGGCCCAGTGGCCCGGCGGCTTCACCGCCAACGTCAACGTCACCAACCTCGGCGACCCGATCAACGGGTGGCGGCTGGGCTGGACGTTCCCGTCCGGCCAGCAGGTTACCCAGGCCTGGAACACGAGCGTCACCGCGTCGGGCGGCGCCGTCACCGCGACAAACCTCAGCTACAACGCCACCATCGCGACCAACGCCATCGTCAACTTCGGCTTCAACGGCTCCTGGGCCGCCAGCAACACCGCGCCGATCTCCTTCACGCTCAACGGCGTCGCCTGCACGGGCAGCGTCGGCGCCACCTCCGCCGCGCCGACCACCACCCGACCGCCGACGACCAGCGCGGCGGTGACCACCAGGGCCCCGGTGACCAGCCGGGCACCGGTCACCAGCGGGGTTCCGGTCACCAGTCGTGCCCCGGTCACCTCGGCCGGCCCGACGACGTCGGCCCCGGCCGACCCGATGGCGATCGTGGCTGCCATGCAGCCCGGCTGGAACCTCGGCAACACCCTCGACGCCATCCCGGACGAGACGGCGTGGGGCAACCCGCTGACCACCCAGGCACTGCTGCACCACGTGCGCTCCCAGGGGTACAACAGCATCCGTATCCCGATCACCTGGAGCAACCACCACGGCCCGGCCCCCACATACACGATCGACGCGGTGTGGCTGAGCCGCGTGCGGCAGATCGTCGACTGGTCGCTGGCCGAGGGCTTCTACGTGATGATCAACCTTCATCACGACTCCTGGCAGTGGATCAACACGTACCCGAGCGACCGGACGAACGTCATGAACCGGTACCGGGCATTGTGGACGCAGATCTCCACCGAGTTCCGCGACCACTCCGCGAAGCTGGTGTTCGAGAGCATCAACGAACCGCAGTTCGCCAACACCTCCGGCGCCGAGCAGGAGCAGCAGTCGCTGCGCGAACTCAACGCCGAGTTCGTGTCCATCGTGCGCGCGTCGGGCGCCACCAACGCCACCCGACTTCTGGTGCTGCCGACCGTCCACACCAGCGGCGACCAGGCGCGGCTGGACGGGCTGAGCGCCGAGCTCGGCCAGCTGCGCGACCCCAACCTCGCCGCGACCGTGCACTTCTACGGGTACTGGCCGTTCAGCGTCAACATCGCCGGCGGCACCCGGTACGACACGAACGTCGAGCAGGACCTTGTCGGCACCTTCGACCGGCTGCGCACCACCTTCGTCTCCCGGGGCATTCCGGTGATCATCGGCGAGTGGGCCCTGCTCAGTTGGGACCACACCCGGCCCGGCGTCATCGAACGGGGAGAGTTCCTGAAGTTCCTGGAGGCCGTCGGCTACCACGCCCGCATCCGCAACCTCACCACCATGCTGTGGGATGCCGGGCAGTTCCTCAACCGCCCCGAGCTGCGCTGGCGCGACCAGGGCGTCCACGACATGATCCGGGCGAGCTGGACCACCCGCTCCGCGACGGCCTCCACCGACCAGGTGTACGTGCCCCGCACCGGAACCATCACCAGCAGGTCGCTCACGCTCAACCTCAACGGCCTGACCTTCCAGGGCCTGCGCCAGGGCGGCACCAACCTGGTCAACGGCAGCGACTACACGGTGTCGGGCAGCACGCTCACCCTCACGGCCGCGGTGCTGACCCGGCTGGTCGGCAACCGGGCCTACGGCGTCAACGCCACCCTGGAGGCGCGCTTCTCGCAGGGCGTGCCGTGGCAGATCAGCGTCATCACGTACGACCCGCCGACCCAGGCGGCCGCCACCGGTACGACCGCCTCGCTGGTCATCCCGACCCAGTTCCGGGGCGACCAGCTCGCCACGATGGAGGCCCGCTACGCCGACGGCAGCCCGGCCGGTCCGGCCAACTGGACCTCGTACAAGGAGTTCTGGTCGCACTTCCAGCCCGACTACGCCGCCGGCACCATCATCCTCAAGCCAGACTTCTTCGCCGAGGTCAACGACGGCGTCGTGACGCTCACCTTCCACTTCTGGAGCGGCACGCAGCTCACCTACCGGATCACGAAGTCCGGCACGACGGTGACCGGCACCCCCTGACGCGGCGCCGCGCGCCCGCGGTCACGGTGCGGTGGGGGGCCC
>JAEZGP010000428.1 GCA_023437285.1 Actinomycetes bacterium
GCGCCGAGGTTGCCGCCCCGGTCGTCCATCCGCAGCTTCGGATGCGACGCCTTCGGGCAGCCCTCGCCCTGGTGGACGAAGTGGGCGTACGGGAAGTCGTCGAGGTGTCCGGCCGTGCACGCGAGAACGAACCGGGCCGCCACCGCCATCGGCCGCCGGCCGGACTTCTTGCGTCCGCACATGGTGTGGAAGAAGCGCGCCTCGTGCGGCTTGCGTGCCTTGGCGTTCTCGAAGCCGAACACGCCCCCGTCGATGGGTGCCAGTTCGTCGCACGCGGTGCAGCGCAGCCAGCCCGGGAACGGCGTGACGGGGACCCCGACCTTGGTGGCCGGGCTGTTCGGCTCGTCTGCGCCGTCCAGCCACGGCGCCGGCCGCAACTGCTTGACCGATTTCGCGTTGAGCAGCTTCCGCACGGCGGCGAGCAGCCGCGGCTCGGCGATCGGTTCCCAGCCGGGCACCGCGTCGTAGTTCCAGTCGTCAACACCGCGTACCAGTACGGAGAAGTTGGGCAGGTCGACGATCGAGCCGACGCCGGTGGTGAACATGAGGTGGCTGGGACGCACCGAGCCGACCCGCCGGAAGTGCTGGCCCGCCATCAGTTCCCCTTTCCGGCGAGCGTCGACTCGCCCAGCTCGTCGCCGTCGGGCAGGTCCTCGTCGCGCACGTCGTCGGTGGCCGGTCCGAACGACCAGTCCGGCGCGCCGTACTGCGGGTCGAAGATCCGGTCGCCGGCCGGCAGCACCAGATTGATCTCGTTTTCCGTCTCGCGCATCGACTGTCCGACCGGCAGGTCGGTCCACCGGGCACCGTCGGCCTTTTCGAGCAGGCCGACGAGCTTCTGCTGCCGGAACGTGCCGTTGTCGTAGCCGAGCCGGGCCGAGCCGGTCTTGCGCTGGTTCCACAGGTCGCGCAGCCGGTTGATCCGTTCGCCGAGGTAGTCGCGGCCGCGTTCGCCGGCGATCGCCTCGGCCCGGGCGAGGAACCGGTCGACGACCCGCTGCACCTGCGGTCCGTCCAGCGGCACGTCGTGGGCGTCGGTGTTGCGGGAGAACTCCTCCTGCGCGTTGCGTACGGCCGCGACGAGCGTCGCGGTGGTGCCCCGGTCCAGCGCCCTTCGGGTGTACGGCGTAACGGACAGCGCCTCGACCTGGCGGTAGAAGGTGGCGTGGTAGTACTCGAAGTCCTCGTAGTGGGCGAGGTCGCGGGGGCGGGTCCAGTTGTAGAGGGTGACGACCAGGCCGGGCCGGCGAGGGTCGCGGCCGACCCGGGAGGACGCCTGGATGTACTCGGCGGTGTTCTTCGGCTGTCCGGTCATCACCATGAGACCGAAGCGGGACACGTCCACCCCGACCTGGAGCATGGACGTGGCGAGCACCGCGTCGACGGGCAACTGCCCCTCGTTCTGGCGCTTGTAGAAGCGGTCGGTCACCGGGTGCAGGTTCAGCCGCGGGTTCGACGCCGTCCTGGCCTTCATCGCCGCCCGTATGTCGTCGAAGATCGCGATTCGCCGGGCGGTGGTGTCGATCTCCGGGTCGAAGCCGATCTCCAGCCGCTTGAGCACGTCGCTGATGTCGCCGGAGGAGATGCGGGAGGTCAGCTCCTGCACGTTGAGCATGGACGCGCCGACGAGCCGGTCGGACAGGCCCTTGCGCCGGCCGTGGGTGCGCACGCGGGTGGTGACGTCGTCGTCGAGGAGGCGGCGCATGCCGGCCAGCTCCCGGGTGGCGCTGAAGTACCCCACGGTCGTCAGGTACGGGTCGGCCGGCGCGCCGTACGTGTCGAACAGCGTCTGGCCCGCGATCAGCAGGATCTCCGCGACCCGGATCTCCGCGGACTTCATCCGTACGCCGTGCGCGCACACGCCGAGGTAGCGGCGGCCGGGGTTGGCCTCGGTGACCGGCACCTGGCGGCTGAAGAACGTGTCGGTGATGTCGATGACGGGCGGCGGGAAGACCGCCAGGTCGCGGCCGAAGACGCCGAGCACCTGCTCGCGGGCACGTTTGGTCGTCGCGGTCGAGGCGACGATTTTCGGCCCGGTCTCGCCGCCGCCGGGCAGCGGCCACGTGCAGATCTGGTCGACGGCGGCCTCGAACAGGCCGACCACGGTGCCGAGCGCGCCGGAGATGAGGTGCAACTCGTCCTGGATGATCAGATCCGGTGGGCGGAGCCGGATCACCGGCTGGCTGGTGACCGCCTCCAGGCTGCCCTTCTTGTTGTGCCGGCTGCCGCAGCCGGTGCGCGCGTCGAGGTCGTCGTGGCGGTAGCCGTGCCGGGGGCAGCGTTCGCGTACCCGGCCGAAGAGCAGCCCGGCGAAGCCGCGCCACGGCAACTGGGCCAGCTTGTCGACGGTGGCGATGACGAGGCTTGGGGCATACCGATAGATCTCCTCGTCGACGGTGAGGATCGGCAGGCCCTCGTCGCTGCGGGTGCGGGAGAACGGGCACGCGTGCGCGCCTTCGGCTTCCGCGCAGAACAGCAGGACCCGCCGCAGGTCCTCCTTGGGTTCGAGGTCGCGCTCGGCGCGCAGCTTCGACCCGCACCACGGGCAGCTCAGGGTCTGCAGCACGTTGGTGTACTTGCCGCTGCCGGCCTCGCGCGCCTCGGCGATCTGCGCGGCGGCCTCGTCGAACCAGTTCGGCGACACCCCGCCGCCGACCCACAGGCCGATGCGGAACGGTTCGGCGCCCCAGGTCTGCTCGTTGTCGCGGCGCAGGACCTCGGCGGCGCAGATGAGCGCGGCGGCCCGCTGGAACTGCTGGGCGGTGAGCAGCCGCAGGGTGTACCGCATGAGGACCGCCACACCGGCCTCGCCGCTGCGGGCGTCCGCCCCCGTGCCGACGACGCCCTGCAATCGCCGGATCGCGAACGTGAACGCGGTCAACCCCAGGTAGGCCTCGGTCTTGCCGCCACCGGTGGGGAAGAAGAGCAGGTCGACGGTGGCGTCACGGTTCGCGGCGCGTTCGGGGTGCGCCGGGTCGGTCAGCGACGGCAGGTTGAGCAGGACGAACGCGAGCTGGAAGGGACGCCAGGAGGCGGCCGCGGCGCCGCGCGCGTCGACGGCGGCCTTCGCCTGCGCGTACGTCAGGCCCTGCTCCTCGCGCAGGCGGGCCATCTCGCTGTGCCGCCGTTGCAGCGCCATGGCCTCGTTGGCGAACCGGAACGAGGCGAGCGCCTCGCCGTGCCGGTCGGCCTGCGGGTCGGTGAGCAGCGCGATGCCGGCGCGGATGCGTCCGGCGGCCTGGCGGGCCGTGAAGATGGCGCTCTCGGCGGCCCCGCGCAGCGCCTGCGGCAACCCTGGGATCTTCGCTTCCTCGTCGCGGAGCCAGGCCTCGTACCCGTCGGCGAGCGGCGCCAGCCCGGTGCGCAGGCGGTCGAGGTCGGCGCTGGCCAGGGCGTCCATGGACAGCTCGACGCCAGCCAGCGGGGTGCCCTCGCCCACCGGCGCGACCGTGGCGGGCACGTTATAGGTGGGCAGCCAGGTGGTGAAGAGCTTGTGCGCGCGGCGTTCGCCGTCGCGTACCCATGGGTGGACGGCGACGTTGCGGCCGGCGGCGTAGCGGCGTTGCCCCCGGTAGAGCAGCCGCAGGTGGGTTTCCTCGCCGTCGTCGCTGAGCCCCGCCACCCCGTCGAGCGGGTCGTCGATGGGCAGGAACACGGCCGCGTGCCCGTCGGACGCGGTCACGGTGAGCGCGGCCTGGAACAGCCAGGCGGTGTCGGCGTTGCTCTCCGGCTCGAGCTGCGAGTTGATGAGCGCGAGCTGCACGATCCGCTGCTCGTCGCGCACCCGCACCTCGACGGACAGGTGCACCCCGGGCTCGTCCTGACCGGCGACCGTCAACGGGATCCGGGAGGACGGCTGGCCGTCGAGCCGCACCTCTTTGGTGTACGACACGGGTTCCCGGGACCAGACGCGGCGCTTGAGGCCCCTGTCGTCCTCGGTCTCGCGCAGGGCGTAGCGGCCCCATTCGGCGACGACGGACAGCGCGTCGGTGTCACCGGCGACAGCGAACGACAAGCCCATCGAGGAGGCCCACATCTTGCCGAGGTTCTGCGGGGTCACCACCTCGGGCAGTTCGGCCTCGCTACCGTCGCCCTGGACGGCGGAGTCCACGTCGTGCACCTCGGCCGCGTCCCGCTTGGCCTGGGTCGGGCGTTGCTTGGGACCGAGCATGCCGACGAGGTAGCGCTCGCGTGGCCCCATCGCGCCGGGACGGAACTGCTCGTCCTCGCCGTCCCACGGCCCGAGCAGGTCCCGCCCGATCAGCTCCTCCAACTCGTCGCGCACCTGGTAGGAGGTCGCGTCGGTGAACGTCTGCGGCACGTCAAGGGGCGGCCGCTGGTCGTCCTCGTCGCCGAACAGCGACAGTGCCTGCTGCTCGCCTCGGGGATGCGGGAAGAGGGCAGGTTCGTCGCCGGTCATCTGTCGTGCCTTCCTCTGACGCCGAGAACTTTCTGGTCTACCGTCATGACGTGGACGAGGTGGTATCGATCGACTACGAGCCCATACGCGAGCGTTTTCCCTGGGTCGGGCTCGTCAACACCGGGAAGCAGGACCTCTCGGCGCGATACCGCGAGATCCAGGCCGAGGCGCGGCGCGTGCGGCTTCGCTGGGTGGTCCAGGAAGATTGGTCGTAGCGGACGCTGTCGGCTCACGAGATCACCTGCCGAACCACTTCGGCCACGCCCACTATCGCGGACCCCGCGAGCAACGCGACGACTGCGCATCCACCCTTGCCCTGGGCGGCTGGCGCCTGCACCGAGACTGCCGGCGCGGCGGGTAGCGTCACCCGGATTTCCCGTACCTCGTCCCAGTCGTCGTGTCGTGCGACGAAGCGTTCGTGGTATTCGGCCGGCGTAAGCTCCTGCGGACGCCAGTATTCGTGCCACTCCGGCCGCACCCGGCGCGCCGCCTGCTCGGCGGCCAGCCGGCTGACGACCTGCTCGCCACCCGGATCCGCGAAGAGGCTCACGGATGCGCTGGACACCTCGGCTTCGAGCTGCTTGCGGGCCTGCTCGGGTGACAGGATGTCCACGCCAGCGGTCTGGGCCTTGACGAGGCGGGGGTCTTCGACGGACGCGTTCTCGGTGATCACCAGCCGGACGGTCTTGGTGAGGTTCACCGCGACCTTGGCGCCGTGCTCCACCGCGTACTCGGTGATGTCGGCGACGGCGGGCGAATCGCCGACCGGCATGATGCGCCAGCCCTTGAGCGGTCCGTTGTTCTTCGCCCGGTTGGCAGCGGCCGCTTCCTCCAGGTCACTGATCAGATGCGAGGCGGCGAGCTCCTTCGCCGCCCGCTGAAGTTCGCGCAGCTCCGTCGAGGTGACCACCCCGTCGGCCTCGGCCCGCGCGCGAGCATCGGCGAGAAACTGCTCATGCGCCTGCCGCGCCGTCGTCTGGGTCAGCCCCGCTCGACCGGCGAGCACCGCCAACTGCTGCGCCTCTTCCCCGACGATCCGGCCATCGGCCAGCGCGTGCGCGAGGACGGCGTGGTAGTCGCGCAGTCCGGCCGGTCGGGGCTGCGGGGCGTGCGCCATGTACGGCAGCCGGGCCGTCAGGGTGGCCAGCCAGCCTTCCGTACCCCGGCGCAGCGCGACCACGCGCGGCGTGATGGCTCCGGTCAGTGGCAGGGCAGGCAGCGGTGCTGGCTGCGGCCCCGACCAGTAGAGCGGTTGCGGTGGTTCCCCGACGAGCTGCGCCAGCGTGCGCGCAAGGGCACGCGCGCTGCCGAGCGCGGAGGGCAGCGCGGACGGCCATTCGCCGGTGATCAGATGGGCGACGTTGACCAGCTTGTACCCCCAGCGGTCAAGCTGCGTCCGAGCGGTGACAAGCGAACAGAGGCCGGGAACCCCAGGCAGCCCGACACCTATCCGGCCGAACTCGGCACTGAGAAACGTGTCGACGAACTCCAGTTTGTGGCTCACCACGATCGCCTGGCCCAGGCGCGCCAGCACATCACCCGCGATCTCTTCGAAGGCCGGCGCGTGCTGGACGTCGGCGTCCGTGATGCCGTGGAACTCGTCGTTCGTGATGCGCAGGTGGGGGTTGACCAGGGTGGAGTATTCGTCGAGGACGAACCCGTCGCCCCGCATCCGCACCACCGCGATCTCGCAGATGCGCGATCCCCGGTTCGGGTGCAGACCGGTGGTGGCCAATGCGACGACGGCGAAGGTCAGGGCTCGGGGGTCGACGCCACCCTGGCGGGTGAGCTGTCCGGGAACAAACACGGTGAACTCCGGGGTGGCGACGGTCAGAAGAGGGCAGGGTTGGCGTCGGACTTCCTGCGGGTCGCCTTCTTGTG
>JAEZGP010000444.1 GCA_023437285.1 Actinomycetes bacterium
GACCACGGCCGAGGCGACGACGGCCGCCGCGACGGCCCGCCGCGGCGCGGAACCGGGCGACAGCCCGGGCGACGTGATCATGTTTCTCACGCTATACCACAAAATGCTACAAAAGTCACTATTCGTACGAATCAACGTGCCCGGTGTCGCGCGTCACATCCCCGGCCGTCACATCCGGCGGGCCGGCGCGCGTCGTGCTGACATGAGCGAACGAATGAAGCTGTCCGCCGTGGCTCCCGAGGGGTACGCGGCCGTGCGCGCGCTGGAGACGTACGTGCGCTCGCGCGTGGAGCACCGCGTCCTGAAGCTGATCAAGATCCGCGCCTCCATCCTCAACGGCTGCACCTTCTGCCTGGACATGCACACCCGCGAGGCCCTCGACACCGGCGAGACGCCGCTGCGGCTCATCGCCGTGGCCGCCTGGTCGGAGAGCCCCCTGTTCGACGAGGCCGAACGCGCCGCGCTGGCGCTGACCGACGCGGTGACCCGACTCGGCGAGCACGGGGTGCCGGACGACGTGTGGGCGGCGACCCGCAAGAGCTGGTCGGAGGAGGAAACGGCCAACCTCATCCTCGCCATTGCCATCATCAATACGTGGAACCGCATCGCCGTGACGACGCGTACACCGCCGCCGGCCCCGTGAGCGCCCCGGCCTTGGGCGCTGCCGAGGACCTGACCGAGCACCGGGCCATGCTGTTCGGCCTGGCGTACCGGCTGCTCGGCAGCGCCCACGACGCCGAGGACGTGCTCCAGGACGCCTACCTGCGAATGCGTCAGGTCGACCGCGCGACGGTAATCGAACCGCGCCGCTACCTCACCCGGGTGGTGACGCGGCTCGCCCTCGACGTCCTGCGGGCCCGGCGCGCGCGGCGCGAGACCTACGTGGGCCAGTGGCTGCCGGAGCCGCTGCCCACCGGGGATGCTCCACCGCCCGCCGACCTGCCCGAGGAGGTCGCCGTCCGGGACGACACGCTGTCGATCGCCGTGCTGCACCTCATGGAGCGGCTCAGCGCCCCGCAACGCGCCGTCTACGTCCTGCGTACCGCGTTCGGGTTCCCGTACACCGAGATCGCGGAGGTCCTGGACCGCGAGCCCGCACACTGCCGCCAGCTGTACCACCGGGCGGTGGCCGCGCTCGCGGCCGACCGCCGCCGCTACCCGGCCGACCGGCGCGAGCACGCCCGCCTGCTGGACGCGTTCGTGACCGCCGCCCGCGAGGCCGACCTCGACGCGCTGCGGCGGCTGCTGCGGGCCGACGTCAGCGCCTGGACCGACGGCGGCGGCCTGGTCAGCTCCGCCCGTCGGGAGATCCGCGGTGCCGACAACGTGGCCCGCTTCTTCGCCGGCATCTACGGCCGCCAGCGCGACGAGCTACAAGCGTGGCCGGTGTCGATCAACGGCGGCGCGGGGGTCCTGATCGTCCGCCCGTGCGGCTCCCACGCGCTGACCCTCGCGGTCACCGACGGGGCCGTGAGCGGCATCTACCTCATCAACAACCCGGCGAAGCTCACCCGCCTGGTGACCCCCGTACGCGGTACACGACACGGTGAGGGCACCGCCTAGAGTCAGTGCATCATGGCGTGGCGCGAGGAAGACCCAGCGGCGACGATCGAAGGCGACGTCGTCGAGCTCACCGTTCCCGCCGAGCCGGCATACCTCGCCGTGGTCCGCACGGCCACGGCCGGGCTCGCGGCCCGGCTGCGGTTCTCCACCGAGGAGATCGAGGACCTGCGGGCCGCCGTCGACGAGGCGTGCGCCCTGCTGCTCGGCCTGCCGACGGTCACCGAGGAACCGGCCCTGACCTGCCGCTTCGACCTGCACGACGACGGGCTCACCGTGGTCGTCGCGGCGCCGGCCGCCCCCGGCGCGCAACTGCCGTCGACGTCGTTCGCGTGGCAGGTGCTCACGGCGTACGCGTCGGACGTGTCCGGTTCGGCGCGCAACGGCACGGCGACCATCGCGCTGACCAAGCACCGCTCGCGGCGCTGAGCCGCCACTCAGGCGCCCGCGACCGCGTGGACGGCGACCGCGCTGTCCGGCAGCGGCCGCATCCGCTCGAACGCCTCGCGCAGGTGCGCGACGTGCCGGGCGGCGGCCCGCTGCGCCGACGGCGCGTCACCGGCCACCACCGCGTCGACGATCTCGTGATGCTCGGCATCCACCCGATCCCAGAACGCGTCGCTGATGACCCCGGACAGCGCGTCCTCGGTCAACATCGGATACAGCGGGTGGGCGGCGAGTTCGGCCAGCGCGTTGCCCGACGCCCGGATGAGCTCCAGGTGGAACCGGCGGTGCCGGTCGATGATCTGCGACAGCTGATGGGGGCGCGGCCCCAGCAGGTGGGCTCGCATCGCCTCCAGGTGGGCGTCGGTGCGGCGCAGCGCGGCGTACCCGGTCGCCGGCACCTCCACCATGCCGCGCATCTCCAGCACGTCGCGCTGGTGCACAACGCCCGACGACAGCATGAGGGACACGCCCGTGGCCAGGCCCATGGCCAGCTGTTCAGCGCTCGGATGCGCCACGAAGCTGCCGCCCGTCACCCCGCGCGTCGTCATGATCAGGTGTTGGCTGGCGAGCAGGCGCAGGGCCTCCCGCACGGTGCTTCGGCTGACTCCGGCGCTGGCACACAACTGCGGCTCGGTCGGCAGCCGGTCGCCGGGGCGCAGTTCGCCCGAGGTGATCTGCCCGCGGATCGTGTCGGCGAGAACCTGGTACGCCGGCGGTCGTACCGCAACGCTCACAGCTGAAGAGCTTACGCCTCCGGCCGCCAGCTGATACCCAGCGCCGCGCGGGTGGCCGGCGCCAGCAGCAGGCCCGCCGTGACCAGGCCGACCAGCAGCACCGGCAGCCCCAGCCAGGGCCACCCGCCGCTGACCATGTACCACCCGATCGGCACCAGCAGCAGCTCCAGCACGATGGCCGGGCCCCGGGCCCACGCGCGACGCCGGTGCAGCGACCACGCCAGCAGGCCGAACAGCGCCGCCATCATCACGACGTACCCGGTGACGGTCAGCGCGGAACGCAGGCTGTTGGCCTCCGCCGTCAGGTCGGCATACACGGTCAGGGCCGCCACCCCGGCCAGCAGGACGGTCTGGGCGGCGAGAACGCGTACCGCCCACGTCAACGTCGGGCTCGGCTCCGGCGTCGTGGTCTGTTCGCGCGTATCGGGCATGCCCGCAGCGTACCGGCGTCGGCGGCGGTCATGGACTCGGTACTCTCGCCGCATGCGCGCGCTACTTGTGGTCAATCCCAAGGCGACCACCACCTCGGCACGGAGTCGTGACGTTCTCGTCCGGGCGCTGCGCAGCGAGATCGAGCTGACGGTCGAGTACACGAGCCGGCGCGGTCACGCGATCGAGTTCGCGCGCCAGGCGGTTACGGAACGTTACGACGTCGTCGTCACTCTCGGTGGCGACGGTACGGTGAACGAGGCGGTCAACGGCCTGCTGTCGGAGGGCCCCGGCCCGCACGTACCCGCTCTCGCTGTGGTGCCCGGCGGGTCGACGAACGTCTTCGCCCGCGCGCTCGGCCTGCCCCGGGACTGGGTCGAGGGCACGTCCGTGATCCTGGACGCCTTGCAGCACAAGCGCTTCCGTACCATCGGCCTGGGTACGGCGAACGGCCGGTACTTCACCTTCTGTGCCGGATTCGGGCTGGACGCCGAGGTTGTCCGCAAGGTCGAGCGCGCGCGACTGCGCGGCCGCACCGCGTCCGCCCTGCTCTACCTGCAATCGACGGCGGCGCAGTTCTTCCTGGAGACCGACCGCACCATCCCGCTCATCACGATGTCGCGCCCCGGCGAGGAACCCGACCCGGATCTCGCGATGGTCATCGTGCAGAACACCGCCCCGTGGACATATCTGGGCGAACGACCCCTGCACGTCAGCAACACCGCGAGCTTCGACACCGGCCTGGACGTCGTGGCGCTGCGCGGGCTGAGCCTGCCGGTCACGGCGCGGGCCGCCACCCGGATCCTGACCGGCCGCGGGGTGCCGGAGGGGCCACACGTAGCGACGGTGCGCGATGTGTCGGAGTTCACCCTCAAGGCGGCCCATCCTTTGGCGTACCAACTGGACGGCGACTACCTGGGCGAGCGGGATGAGCTCAAATTCACGGCCGTACGGGATGCACTCCGCGTAGTCTGCTGAAAGAAAGTCTCACCGAGTCAACACGCGCACATGTCGGAAATGCTGGCCTCTTCCGACGTGGCGTACTAGATTGACTACTCAGTGTTGCCATGAGGGCTATGGTAAACCAGCAAATAACGGACAAATGGCTCGTGACGTCCATCACCTGTTCGGTCTTTTGTCCGGTGCCCCCTTGACAATGCGTGAGTTCGTGAAAGTATTCACAAGCGAGCCGAGTGAAGGTGACTCTGCCTGCGCTGCGGATCCTGCCGAATAGCCATCCCGGCTCTGACGTTCGGCCCCGCGGACAAAGGGACATACGCAAGACCGCTACCGAATCAACGAATCAAGGAGTGTTGCCGCCATGGACTGGCGCCACCGTGCTGTCTGCCGCGACGAGGACCCGGAGCTGTTCTTCCCTATCGGGACGTCCGGCCCCGCCCTGCTGCAAGTCGAGCAGGCCAAGGCAGTTTGCCGGCGCTGTCCTGTGACCGACCAGTGCCTGCAGTGGGCTCTTGAGAGCGGTCAGGACGCCGGCGTCTGGGGCGGAATGAGCGAAGAAGAGCGGCGCGCCGTCAAGCGTCGCGGCGGCCTGCGGGTCCGCGCTCACTCCCTCTAGACCGACAAGGAAACGCACCGCCGATCGGCTCCATCGCACAGCCTCAGTAAGCGCCCCGACCACTAGGGCGGGGCGTTTCCTGCATGCCACGACGGCTTGCCGCGACCTGCGTCCCGCGACCCGCACGCCGCGACGGGCCGGCGCCCCGCGTCCCGCATGCCGCGACCTGCGTCCCGCATGCCGCGACGGGCCGGCGCCCCGCCGGACTCCACGCGAATCGGCCAGCCGGGCGGCGCTCCACGGCCGGCCGGCGGCGCCACCCAACCCCAAGCGGCGCCCAGTCGGAACGGCGTCGGCTTACTACCGGCCGGTCCGGAAGATCACGATCCCCGGTGCGATGGTGCGGTCACGTCCCTCATGACCCCCAGCACCGGTACGACCGTGAAGCGGTGCGCACCAAGACCACGATCCGCGGTACCAACACGTAGCCCAGCCACGCATCCGTACCGAAAGTCGCGATCTACGGGCACGGGCGCTATGGCGATCGCTGTCCTGACGCATGGACCCCGCCCTATGTGCGCATCTGGTGACGTAGCACCGCCTCCACCTCGCCATATGCGCACATGAGGCGAGAACGCACCGACGGCGGCCGGACAGTTATCACGCGCTGGCGACAAGACGCCCGCTGTTTGGACAGTTACGCGTGTAATCCAGCCCGCCGTAACACGCGCAACTGTCCAAACAGTCGCGGGGTCTGTCAACTTAACGGTGTAACTGGATCAATTGGTTAGGCGCGTCCGGCGGACAGGCGGCC
>JAEZGP010000452.1 GCA_023437285.1 Actinomycetes bacterium
CCCCGGCCGGGGGGCCGGGCCGCCCGGCGGCGCCCGGGCCACCGGCCGAGTTACAGGTATTTGATGTCGGAGTTGGTGAACTTGCAGTTGGCGGTGTTCACCTGGTCGCCGAGGTAGGTCGGCTCGCTGCCCTTCGGGACGCCCTGGTAGGCGGAGCAGAGGTGCACGCCCGAGCTGTTGCGGATGTTGATGTTGCGCAGGGTCGCGGTGTCGCCCCAGTTGGTGTTGATGCCCGCGACGGTGTTGACCTTGTCGAGTAGCACGTTGTTGATGACGACGTGGCGCTGGTAGCTGCTGCTGCAGTTGCCGCAGGCGCGGTAGAGCTTGCCGACGTTCTGGGCGTAGAAGCCGCTGATGTTGACCGTGCCGTTGCCGTTGTGCTGGAACAGCTTGTCGGTCGCGGACTTCGCGCCGCCGCCGATGACGTAGCTGGTGCCGCCGTTGGTCTGCTGGAACGTCGCGCCGTCCTCGCCCACGTCCTCCCACCAGACGTTCTGGATGGTGCAGGTGCCCTTGCAGTGGATGCCGTCGCCGGCCGGGGCGCCGATGATGACGTTCTTGATGGTGGCGCCGCTGGCCAGTTCGAACACCGGGTCCTGGCTCTCGGACTGCCCGCCGTCGCCGATGCAGCAGATGCGCTTCATGCCGCCGTCGTACGTGCCGGAGACCTGGATCGTGCCGTTGGACAGGCTGATGTCGCCGGTCTTCGACGGCCAGGCGCCGGTCGGCACCCCGCCGCTGCCGCCCCCGCCGCTGCCGGTCGTGGGCGTGGTGCCGCCGCCCGTACCGACCTGGACGAGCTGGAACTGCTGGTTGGCCCCGCCGAGGTCGGCGTACTGGGACACGACGCCGCCGTCGGCGACCGACCACTGCCACAGGTCGAGTGCCTTGCCGGAGTGGCGGTTGATGAAGCGCACGTAGCCGCCCGAGGAGTCCTTGACGGCGAAGTGCTGCTTGGTGTCGCTGCTGGCGGTGGTCTGGATGACCTGGACCCCGTCGTTGGCGTTGGGGACGGCGATGACCTTGCCGCTGTGGCGGCTGCGCAGCTGGTAGTAGCCGCTGCCGACGCTGACGAACTGGAACTGCTGGTTGTTGCCGTCGAGGCGGGTGTACTGGCGGATGTGGCCACCGTCGGCGGTCGACCATTCCCACACGTCCAGGGCCTTGCCGCTGTTGCGGTTGACCAGGACGTACCAGGCGCTGGTGTTGATCGTGGCGGCGCTGGCCTGGGTGATGGCGAACGCGCCGATGCCGGCTGACAGGGCCAGCGCGGTCGCGATGATGGCGGGCAGCCGCCAGCGGCGTCTGCCGGCGGCGGAGCGGGCTTGGGTCATGGAGGACTCTCCCGGATCGGCGCGGACGGGTGAGCCGTGGGGGCCGGTGGCCCGGTGCTCACCAGACGAGGCGCCCGCGGATGGACGGCGTCAGCGTTCCCCGCGCGCGTGACCTTCCGCGCGGCCCGTCGAGGAAAACGATTTCCGCGATCTTAGGAGGTCTATACATAGAAGTCAATGCACTCCTGGGGCCGCACCGTGGGTGCGGCTCCAGGATCGTGGGGGTCTGGTCGTCGCCGGCTGCGGCTCCGGTTCCCGCTGCGGCTCGGTCGCCGGCTCCGGTTCCGGCGCGCGCGCCGGGCTCGGGGCGTGCGCGGCGTCCAGGGCCAGCTCGTCGGCATCCGGCTCGCGCGGGGCCGGGCGGGTCAGCGCGAACAGGCCGCAGATGGCCGCGAGGAACAGGTACCCCAGCGCGACCGGGCCGTTGGCGTTCCAGGCGATCTCCGGCGCGTGGATCAGGCCGACGAACGACAGCAGCGCGCCGGCCGCCGCGAAGATCGCGGCCCACAGGAACCGTTTGTCGATGATGAACGCGACGATCGCGCCGAGGATCAGGCCGACCAGGATGGCGCCCTGGCCGAGCGTGTTCAGCCCGGCGTAGAACACGCCCGCGTTGGCCAGGGCCTCGTCGCCCACGGCAGCGGCGCTCGTCCCCGCCGCGCCGAGCACGTTGTCGATGAGCCCGGCCGCCCACGAGGCGATGTTCGGGATGAGCGCCGCGACCACGGCGGCCGCGTGGATGCGCGGCGTGTGCTGGAACGCCTGCGCGCCGATGAGCAGGCCGATGTAGAGCAGGATCGGTACGATCGCCGGCAGCGGCAGGATGGCCCCCAACAGCCCGAACAGGCCGAAGAAGCACAGCAGCGCGATCGCCACGCCGGTGGCCATGGAGTAGCCGCTGCGACCGCCCGCCTTCTTCCAGCCCGGGTGACCGATGTAGACCGCCGGCGGGAACGGCGAGCCCAGGCACGCGCCGATGAGCGCACCCGCCCCGTCGGCGAGCAGCACGCTGCGCAGGTTGTAGCTGTCGCCGGCCGCCGCCGCGCTCTCCACGTTGGACATGCCCTCGGTGAAGTTGTAGACGCCGAGCGGGATCGCGGTCGCCAGCAGCGGCCCGATGTCGGCCAGCCCGCTGCCGAGCAGGTCGAAGTGGAAGCTGGGCAGCGCGAACGCGATGTCCTTGGCCGCCGCGGTCACGTCCGGTGCGGACATGACGCCGCCCACCCACGCGATGGCCGTACCGACCAGCAGCGCGGCCAGGCTGATCGGGATGTTGCCGGGCAGCTTGACGTCGGTGAGCAGGCCGATAAGCAGCAGCGCGAACACCGGCAGGGCCACCCACGCGAGCGCCCACATGCGGGCGGCCGGCAGCATCGAGATGAACGTGATGGAGATGCCGGCTAGCGTCCCCAGCAGCGCGGCGCGGGGCGCGAACTTGCGGATGACCGGGCCGACGAACGCCCCGATCAGCACGATCACGCCGATGATGAACGCCCAGGCGAGCCCGGCCTGCCACGCGCGTACGGCGTCCTTGGTCTGCAGGTAGATCGGCAGCATGATCAGGAAGACCACGATGAACATGTGCGGCACGCTCGGCCCGTACGGCATGGCCGTGACGTCGCTGCGGTTCTCGCGCGCGGCCAGCCGCCGCGCCAGGTACGTGTAGTAGATGTTGCCGGCCACGAGGGCGATGCCGAGCGCGGGCAGGATCGTGCCGTAGACATCGTTCGCCGGCAGGTGCACGACGCCGATGCACAGCGCGGTCAGCGTGAGGACGTTGACCAGGACGTTGATGCCCAGGCCGGAGAAGGCGTTCGTGTCGCCGCGCACCCACAGCGGCAGGTTCGGATTGCGGTTGATGGACGGGAGCTTGACCATGGCGCACTCCTCACGTCAGACGGAGACCTTGGTGTCGCGGAGGGCCTGCAGGAAGTCGGTCGAGGTGGCGACCCAGCCGAAGATGCCGCCCTGCGCGGCGACCATCTCCAGCCCGACCCGCTGGAACTCGGGGAAGTACGAGCCGACGCAGTCGGACAGGACCAGGCACTCGTACCCCCGGTCGTTGGCCTCCCGCACGGTGGTGTGCACGCATACCTCGGTGGTCACGCCGACCACGACGAGGCTGGTGATGCCCTTGTCGGCGAGCAGGTCGCCCAGTTCGGTGGCGTAGAAGGCGCCCTTGCCGGGCTTGTCGATCACCGTCTCGCCTTCGATGGGAGCGAGCACGTCGAGGATCTGGTTCCCGGGCTCGCCGCGGATGAGCAGGCGTCCCATCGGTCCGGGATCGCCGATGCGCTGAGGCGCGTCGCCCCGGTTGCGCTTGGCGGGCGGGCAGTCGGAGAGGTCGGGCATGTGGGATTCGCGCGTGTGCACGACATGCCAGCCTTTGCGGCGGAAGAGGCCGATCAGCGCGCCCACCGTCGGCACGATGGCGCCGAGGCGCGACACGTCGTTGCCCAGCGCCTCGCCGAAGCCGCCGGGCTCGACGAAATCGCGCTGCATGTCGATGACGACCAGCGCCACCCGCTC
>JAEZGP010000459.1 GCA_023437285.1 Actinomycetes bacterium
CGTCGCGGCTGATCGTCGCGCTCTCGATCGCGGCCCGCGCCTTCGCCCACGCCGCGCGGCGGTCCGCCGACCGCCCCCGCCCGCGCGGCACGAACGCGGTGGCGAATCCCGCGACCAGCAACAGGACCGCGCCGGTCACCCACACCGGCCAGTACGACGGCACGACACCCTCCCCCAGGTCGGCACACGTCCGGCCGATTCTTCCTGATCATGTCAAGGAGCCGGAGCGCGGCGGCGGGTGAGGGCCGCTACACGGAGGTCGCCGCCACGTGGGGTGACGCGGTGGCCGGCTGGCCGTCGATGCTCGTGGGGTCGACGCTCCACGCGGCCGCGACCGCCATCACGTCGTCCTCCGACACGAGGATGTCCCTGTCGGCGTCGAGCGTGGCGGGCAGGCCGGCGGCGAGTTCCGCCGCGTCCGGCTCGCCGTGCCAGGCGACGACCTCGCCCTGGTCACCCGCGTGCTCGAACTCCCGCACCACCGCTCCGCCCACCGCGCGTGCCCACCGGTGCGACTCGGTCACCCGGTGCGTGGCGAACAGCTGCACCTCCGTGCCCAGGGTCGCCGACAGCGCACCGAGGTCCAACCGCGCGCGTAGCAGCAGCCAGCGACCCGCCACCAGCAGCCAGGACCCTCCGGCGCCGGGCAGCGGCGGTGTCACCGCCACCCGGTCGTCGGTCAGGTACGCCACGTCGACCGCCGTCCGCCACGGTGCGGGGCCGAGGTCGCGCAGTCCCAGCGCGGCGATGACGGCGGCGGGGTCGCCGTCGCGTACCGCCAGCCACGCCTGCTTGAACCCGAAGCCCATCATCGTCTCGTCGCCCACGAGCGGGGACTCTAGCGAGATCAGGACGGCGGTTCCACGAGGCGACCGCCCGCGCCGTCCTCCCGCCCAGATTGGCCTTAGGCACGGTATCCGGCACGCAATTCGGTACGTCACTGTCCTTAGCGCGTCTCGTCCCAGTCGATGCGATAGTTGTACATCCAACCCTGGGCGTCCCTTGCGGCGATCTGGCGCATCACGACCGGCAGGATCAGGTCGCGGATCGCGGCGCCCACCGGGCCGGCCATCTTGCCGTTGCCGTTGCGCCTGCCCTGCGCCACGACCCGTTCGACGCGCGCGCGGCGCAGGTCCCGAAACGTCGCGAACGCGGCCGCCGGGTCGTCGAGATCGCGCAGGCAGCGGCCGAGCACGACGGCGTCCTCCACGGCCATCGACGCGCCCTGCCCCGAGGAGGGCGAGGTGGCGTGCACCGCGTCGCCGACGAGGACCATGCGCTCGTTGTGCCAGGTCGGCACGCGCGGGAAGTCGTAGGTGTTCCAGGCCGGAACGATGTGCTCGGTGGCGGCGATGATGTCGAGCATCGGGCCGCTGTCGTCGGCGAACAGGTCGACCAGGCGCTCGCGCCACTGCCGCTCGGTGATGGCGAGCAGTTCCTCGCGGCTGGGCTCGCGCTTGGCGGGCGGGTTGGCAAACCACCACACGTCGCCGTCGGGGTGGATGAAGTACCCGAAGAAGCAGCGCCGGCCGAACACGAAGTGCGCCACGCCGGGCGGGCCGGACAGGCGCAGGCCGCGCGCGTACCCGCCCGTGTTGAGCAGGCCGATGTGGCGGGCGGCGGGAGCCTTCGGGTCGATGATGGCGCGGGTCCGCGAGCGCAACCCGTCGGCGCCGACGAGCAGGTCACCGTCCGCGGTGGTGCCGTCCGCGAACCTCGCTTGTACGCCGGACGGCGTGACGGTCGCGTCGACGAGGCGCTTGCCGTACTCGATCGGTACGCCCCGGCGGACGGCCTCGTCGCGCAGGGCCCCGTAGAGGTCGGACCGGGAGACCGTGCGGGCCCGCATGGGGGCCGTGGCGAGCTGCCGGCCGCGGCTGATCATCACCATGGCGGGCGTGTCCATGCCGAGCCGTGACAGGTCCACGTCCAGCACGGACAGGGCCGCCAGCCCGTTCTCGGCGAGGGTGAGGAACGCCCCGACCCCGTCGGAGCCCCGGTCGTACGCCTCGTAGACGACGGGATCGAGCCCCGCCTTGCGCAGTGCCATGGCGGTGACCGTGCCCGCGATACCGCCCCCGATGATCAGTGCTCGCTTAGTCATGTTCACACTATACATACTATGACTAAGACCGAGTCAAGGTCGTTAGGATCTGCCCATGTCCGCACCGCGCCGCTCCGTGCTGGCCCTGGCCGTGCTGTCGATGCTCACCGAGGAGCCGATGCACGCCTACCGGATGCAGCAGTTGATCAAGGAGCGGCACAAGGACGACGTCGTCAACGTCAGCCAGCGCACGAGCGTCTACCAGACCATCCAGCGCCTGGCCCGCGACGGCCTCATCGAGATCGAGTCCACCGAGCGCGCCGACAACCGGCCCGAGCGCACCACCTACCGGATCACCCGGACCGGCCGCGCCACCCTGCGCGACTGGCTCTACGCCATGCTGTCCACCCCGGCGCCGGAGTACCCGGAGTTCCCGGCCGCCCTGTCGTTCCTGCCGAGCCTCGCGCCGGCGCGGGCCGTCGAGGCGCTCACCGTGCGCGCCGACCGGCTGGCCGAGCGGCTGGCCGCCATGACGGAGTCCACCGCCGAGTCGGCCGCGTTCCTGCCCCGGCTGTTCCTCATCGAGAACGAGTACCAGCTGCGCGTCCTGGAGGCCGAACTCGCCTACGTGCGCGGCCTGCTCGACGACGTGCGCGCCGGCCGCCTCACCTGGCCGGACGACCTATGACCTGGCGGCCCGGCGACGACCCGCGCGAGCTGGTGCGCGCGCACACGGCGTACTCGTGTGTGGTGGGCTCGCGGGCCTACGGCCTGGACGGACCCGACTCCGATGTCGACCGGCGCGGCGTGTTCGTCGTGCCCACGCCCGCGTTCTGGGGCCTCGACGACCCGCCCACCCACGTCGACGGGCCGGCCGACGAGCAGTTCTCCTGGGAGCTGCGCCGCTTCTGCGAACTGGCGCTGGCCGCCAACCCGACCGTGCTGGAGTGCCTGTGGTCGCCGCTCGTGGAACACGTCGACGACGCCGGCCGCGAGCTGCTCGCCCTGCGCGGCGCGTTCCTGTCGGCGCGCCTGGCCAAAACCTACGGCGAGTACGCGCGCGATCAGCTGGCCCGCGTCGACGCCGTTCGCCAGCGCACCGGCGAGATCCGCTGGAAGCAGGCGATGCACATGATCCGCCTGCTGCTGGCCGGCGCGTACGCCCTGCGCCACGGCGAGGTCCTGGTGGACGTGTTGGCGTACCGCGACCGGCTGTTCGCCGTACGCGCGGGCGATATCGCGTGGGACGAGGTGACGGCGTGGGCCGAGCACCTGCGGGGTGAACTGGTCGCCGCCGCCCACCGGACCGCATTACCGGTGGAGCCCGACCGGGCGGCGGTGACAGACTTCCTCGTCCGTACCCGCCGGGCACGCCTGTGAGGAGCTGACGATGGCGACCGACCTCGACACCGCCCTGCCCGCGTGGCTCGCCGACGTCGCCGCCGCCCAGCCGTACCCCCTGGTCTTCGCCACCGTGTCGGGCGCCCACCTGTACGGGTTCGCCTCCGTCGACTCCGACGTCGACCTGCGCGGCGTGCACGTCCTGCCGGCCGCCGAGGTCGTCGGGCTGCGCACCGGACCCGAGACGCTGCAACACATGGGCGTCCGCGACGGTGTCGAACTCGACCTGGTCACGCACGACCTGGCCAAGTTCTGCCGGCTGCTGCTGCGCCCCAACGGGTACGTGGCCGAGCAGATGCTCTCGCCGCTCGTCGTGGCGACCAGCGAGACCCACCGGGAGCTGGTGGCGCTGGCGCCTGACCTGCTGACCAGCCGGCACGCCCACCACTACCGGGGGTTCGCCGCCACCCAGTGGCAGCTGTACGGCCGCACCGGCGAACTCAAGCCGGCCCTCTACACGCTGCGCGTCCTGCTCACCGGCATCCATCTCATGCGTGCCGGCGAGGTGGTCGCCGACCTCGACGCCCTCTGGCCCGACCACGACCTGCCCTACGTCCCGGACCTGATCGCCGCCAAGCGCCTGGGCGAGCACGCCGCCCTGGGCGACCTGGTCGCCCCCGACCGCCTCGCGGCCGACGTGACCCGCCTCACCGCGACCCTGGACGAGTCCGCGCAGGCCAGCCCGCTCCCCGCGGCCCCGCGTGCGGCCGACGCCCTCCATGCCCTCCTGGTGCGCGTCCGCCTCGCGGACCCCTCCCGCTGACCCGCCCGCGCTCCCTCTGGCCCCTCCCGCTGCCCCGCCGGCCGGTCCCTCTGACCCTCCCGGGCTCCGTGCCCGCCCCTCCCATGCCGGGTGAACTCCCGCCGCCGCTCCGTGCCCGCCCCTCCCCGTGCGGGTGATCTCCCGCCGCTCCGTGCCCGCGAGATTGGCCTTACATACCTAATTTGGGCCCGAATTCGGGATCTGATTGGCCTTAGCGCGGCCAGGCCAGGTGCGGCGGCCGGGGGTGGGCAGGGTGGGCGTGATGGTTGTTGCGATAAGGGCTCAGAAAACGTCTAGGAGCTGTTGACCATGCCGACGTAGGGTGTCCGGGCACCTGTAAGCCCCTGGTACGGACCGTGGAGGCCCGTTTTGTCTGTCTCGCACGGTCGCTGGCGCGCGCCTGTCGTCCTGGCGTACGCCGCTTTCGTTTTTGTCGGGATCAGCGCCGGCGTCGGCACCGTGCTGCTGCCCGCGCAGATCGTCGACTACCAGGTCGACATGGCCACCATCGGCCTCACCTTCTTCACGTTCGCGGCCGGGTTCTTCCTCGCCGGGGCGACCAGCGGCGGGTTGATGCACCGCCTCGGCACCCGGCTCGCGCTCGTCGTGGGCGGCGGTACGTTCGTGGTGGCGGCGCTGCTGGCGGCGGCGCGGCCGGCGTTCTGGGTGTTCTTCGCGTTGCAGGTGCTCGCCGGGTACGGCACCGGGGTGCTGGAGACCGTGCTCAACGCCTACCTCGCAACCCTGCCGTCGGCGACCCTCCTGATCAACCGGCTGCACGGCTTCTTCGGCGTCGGCGCGCTGGTCGGACCGCCGCTAGCCGCGTGGATGCTCCATGGGCTGGACCGATCGTGGACGGCGGTGTGGCTGCTGCTCGGCGTGATCTGTCTCGCCCTCACGGTCGGTTTCCTGCTCGTCTATCCGCGGACGAACGGGGCGGCCAGGACGACGGCGGACGTGCCGAAGCAGCGGCTGCTCGGCCCCGTGCTCCGCTCGCCCGCCGTCCTGCTGGCCGGCGCGTTCCTCGGCGTGTACGTGGGCCTCGAACTCGGCGTGGGCAACTGGGGCTTCACGTACGCGGTCGGCGAGCACGGCCTGGGCGACCTCGCCGCCGGCTGGATCATCAGCGGGTACTGGTTCGGCCTCACCCTCGGCCGCTTCGTGATCAGTCCGCTGGCCACCCGGCTCGGCTGGACGACGGCCCGGATGACGTTCGCCTGCCTGGGCGGCGTCATCGTCAGCTCCGCCCTCGTGTGGGTGGCGCCCCTGCCGGCGCTCGCGGGGGCCGGGTTCATCGCGCTCGGGTTCTTCCTCGGTCCGCTGTTCCCGACCGCCATCGCGGTGATGCCCGAGGTGACCGAGGAGCGCCTGGTGCCGACCGCGATCGGCATCCTCAACGGGGTCTCCCTGGTCGGCGGCGCCGCGTTGCCTTGGGTGGCCGGCGCGATCGCGCAGGGCGTCGGCCTGTGGACCCTCATGCCGTACGCCCTGGCCCTCGGCCTGCTGCAACTGGTGATCTGGTGGCTGCTCGCCGCCCGGATGCGCCGGCCCGCCCCGGTGGCCGTGGACTGAGTTACCGGGAGAGAAGGAAGTCGACGACCGCGCCGGGGAAGGCCTCGGTCAGCGCCGGTACGTGCCGGCCCCCGGCGATGGACCACAACTCCACGCGGGTGCCGGCGCGGCAGCCGGTCCGGTAACTGGTCACGGTGGTCTCGGCGCCGGCCAGCGACGAGTCGAGGTCGATCGGCGCGCCGGAGGCGGCCACGTCGCCGCAGCCGTTGTACCCCCGCCAGGCGGCGAGCCCCGCCTCGGCCGACGGGTACGGCTGTGAGCCGTTCGCGCCACCCGTGAAAGCGATCGTCTCGTCGGCGGTGCCGTGGATCTGCAGGACGCTGACCGGCCGGCTGGGCGTGCACAGGGCGGGATCGTTGACCATCGCCCCGGCGAGCGACACGATCGCGGTGATCTCCGCCGCGTGGTCGCAGGCCATCCGGTACGCCATGAAGCCGCCGTTGGAGTGGCCGACGAAATACACCCGCTGCGGGTCGACCGCGTACCCGGCTTTGACGGTCTGCACCAGGCGGTACAGGTATCCGGAGTCGTCCACGTCCCGGCCGTAGAACGCGCAGCACGCGTCCGTCGCGTTCCAGAACCGGTCGCCCCGCGAGTCCTTCGTACCGTCGGGCATCGCGTACAGGAAGCCCCGGCGGTCCGACTGTGCGGTCAGCTTGAAGTAGCTCTCCGCCTCGGCCGCGTTGGACGTGAACCCGTGTAGCAGCACCACGAGCGGCACCTTCGTGCCCGCCGCGTACGTGGTCGGGACGTGCAACTTGAACGGCCGGTCGTCAAGGTCGACGCTGATCGTCGTCCCAGGTGCTCCGGTCGGCGTGGCCGGCGTGGGCGCCGTCGGCGTCGAGCCGCACGCGACCAGGGACAGCACCAACAGCGGGGCGAACAGCCGGCCCATTCTTATCACGACACCCATCGTGCCGGACGCGTCGCCCGAGGCCAATGTCAGGCCTTCCCGCGGCCGCCTGCGCTACCAACATCCGCTCGAAGTGATCGAGAGTAAAAGATGGGTCGATTAAGCCTCGGGGCGAGTCCGGGACCTTGTCCGTCTACGCTTTCGGAGTGCTGTCAGCGAAGCCGCTTCTGGCGCTGGTCGGGGCGATCTTGCTTGCGGTCGTGGGCGCGCTGTTCGGGTCTGCTTGGGTGACCGGTATAGGCGGCGTCGTCGCGCTGAGCCTCGTCGCCCTTCACCCGGCGGTGGCCAGTCCCGGTGTGCCTCGGTCGACACGTCTGCTGCTGCGGGGTGGCCTGCTTTTTCTCACCCTTACGGGCATTGTGGAATTGTGGGGATGGGTAGCGTTGCCGTTCGGCGGCACGCCACCGAACGCGAGCGAGCTGATCGCGCTGGGGAGCGACCCGGTATGGCAGTGGGAGCAGTTCCTGCGACAGTTGGCCATAGCCAGCTTTTTGATCCTGAGCAGCCTCTGTTTTGGCGTGACTATCGCCAGATTGCCGCGCAAGCAGTTGCGCCGGTTCGGCTCGGCCACGCCGACTGTCGGCCCGGCCACGCTGATCACCTTGGCGCTGGTCGCCTTTCTCCTGTTGGGGTTGACCGGCTCGTTGACCGAAGTTGCCGTGGTGGCGTTGCTTGTGCTTGGTGGGTATGCATGGGTCATGCGGTTCGCGGTCCGCCGTTACGGCACCGCCGCCTCGATCGCGGTGGTGGGCGCCACGGTCCTCGGCGCGGCGGCGTGGCTCGCGGTGGACGAGGCTTGGCCGAGTTTGCCGCGGCCGCGCGACAACAACGCACTCATTTATGGTGCCGACGCGGTGGCCGTCGGACCACACCCCGCCCTCTTCCAGTCCAGCAGCTTTTCCGTGGCCGTCGACACCGGACTCGAGGTGGAGACCGCCTTGGTTGTCGCGGCACTGTTGCTCGGATCTGCCCTGACCGTGCTGGCCTGCGCGAGGCTCAGCGTGGCCAATGGCGAAGCCGCGTAGGTCAGGCGAGGCCGGCGTCGTGGGCCAGCAGCGCGACCTGGGTGCGGTTGTCGAGGTCGAGCTTCGTCAGGATGTGTGACAGGTAGGTCTTAACTTGCGATCGTTCATCCGAACGGCCGGCTGCCCGGTTGTTCGGTTGCCGCCCGACTGCAACCGATCAGATGATCATGAAAGCCGGTAACCGTTCGGGTGCGCCACGCAGCCGATCCCCGAGCCCGATGAGGGCAACTACGGTCAATGAAACGACCATGGGACGAGGGGCGCAGCGATGTCGCACATGCGGTTCAATCCGCCGCCGGGGTGGCCGGTCCCGCCACCGGGCTGGACGCCGCCGCCGGGGTGGGTACCGGATCCGTCCCTGCCGCCGGCGCCGGCCGGTTGGCAGTGGTGGGTGCCGAGCGGCCCCGTTCCGGGCCCGGCCATGGCGCCCGCCGCTGCTGGTTTGCCGGTACCGGGTAGGGCTGCGCCGAGCACACCTGTGGCCACCGTGGTGCCAGCGCCCGGCTACCCGGCCGTGCCCGCGTCGACAGGCGGTGGTCTGTTCGGCCGAGGTAAGCGTCAGCTGGAGGAGGAGAACCACCAACTGCGCTATGAGCTGAACCGTCTGCTGGGTCTCGATGCCGCCGCGCTCGCCGCCGAGTCGGCCGCCCTGACGGCCTCGGTGGAGGCGGCGCGGGGACACCTCGCGAGCCTGCAGGCACAGGTGGCCACGCTGCAACAGGATCTGGTGCACATGTCAGCGGAGGCCGAACTGCAGGAGGTCGGAATCTACGTGTACCGCCACCCGCTGTCGGACGCGGTGGCGTACAAGGACCGGCTCGCTGCGTTGACGGAGCAGATCAAGGCAACCGCGCGCGGCGGCTCTGCGGTCCTGGGCGCCACCGGGTGGACAGTGAACGGTTCGGCGGCCGAAGGTCGAAAAATGATCAACGAGTACTCCAAGTTGATGCTTCGCGCCTACAACGCTGAAGCGGACAACTGTGTAGCGAGCGTGAAGCCACATCGGCTCGTGAACACCGTGGAGAAGCTCACGAAGGTCGCCAACACCATCGCCCGCCTTGGCAAGACGATGGGTATCGCGATCGCGCCGGCATACCACCAGCTGCGTGTCTACGAGATCGAGCTGACCGCGGACTACCGAGCGAAGCTGGAGGAGGAAAAGGAGCGCATCCGCGCGGAACGTGAACGGGCACGTGAGGATGCCGCCGCGGCACGCGAGTTTGAACGGGAGAAGGCGCGCCTGCGTAAGGAGCAGTCCCACTACCTTGCGGCCCGCGCACGGTTGGCGGCCGGGGCTGACCCGGGCGGCCTCGCCGAGCTCGATGCGAAGCTCCAGGAGATCGGGGACGCCATAGCGGGTGTCGAAGCCCGGGAAGCCAATATCCGCGCCGGATACGTGTATGTGATCTCCAATATCGGCGCCTTCGGCCCGGACATGGTCAAGATCGGGATGACCCGACGCCTCGACCCGGAGGACCGGGTACGGGAACTCGGCGATGCCTCAGTCCCGTTCCGTTTCGATACCCACGCCGTCATCTTCAGCGAGGATGCGGTCGGGCTGGAGGCGCGGCTGCATCAGGAGCTCTCCGAACGTCGGGTCAACCGGGTCAATTTTCGTCGCGAGTTCTTCCGCGCGACTCCCGCCGAGGTCCGGGACCTGCTCAGCAAGATTGCCGGGCAGCACCTGCTGGAGTACCGCGATGTGCCCGACGCCTTGGAGTGGCGGGCGAGCAACGGAGACAAGCCTGGGCCCGAGATCGTTGAGGATCGGCTAGACCAGTCGCCGGCTGCCGGATAATAGAGCAGCTCGGCCGGCAACGCCCGAAGACCAAACTATGGATGGAGGGCACGTCGTGACCGTTCATCGAGACCCAAGGAATATGAGCCGCGACGAGTTGGTGGCCTATTTCAACGCTGGCGGTGACATCTCCGAGCTCCTGCGGGATGCGACGCCCGGTCCGGACCTCGGTTCCGCGCCGTCGCCGGAGGCGATCCCGATGATTGTCACCGGCGTACGCCTGCCATCCGACGTTGTCCGGAAAGTTGGACCACCTTGCCGGCAATGATCGGGGTGGGCGATCCGGCGTGATCCGCCAAGCGATCGACGAGTTCCTGGAAAGGCACGCGGGCGAAGCCGCGTAGATCAGGCGAGGCCGGCGTCGTGGGCCAGCAGCGCGACCTGGGTGCGGTTGTCGAGGTCGAGCTTCGTCAGGATGTGCGAGACGTGGGACTTCACCGTCGCCAGCGTCATGTTCAACGCCCTGGCGATCTCGGTGTTGTTCTGACCCCGGCCGATCGCGACGACCACGTCGCGCTCGCGCGGGCTGAGTACGGCAAGGGTGGCCCTGGCGTGGGCGTAGGCGCCTGCCTGGACCGAGACCCGATCCATCAGGCGGCGGGTGATCCGTGGCGACAGGATCGGCTCGCCGGCGGCGACCTGGCGCACCGCCTCCGCGATCCGGGTCGGTGGCGTGTCCTTCAGCAGGAAGCCGCTGGCCCCGGCGCGCAGCGCGTGCAGGATGTTCTCGTCGGTGTCGAAGGTGGTCAGCACGATGATCTCGGGTGGGCGCGGACGGGCCCGCAGGCGGCGGGTCGCGGTGAGGCCGTCAACGCGCGGCATGCGCAGATCCATCAGTACGACGTCCGGCGCGTGCGCGTCGGTCATGGCGGGGACCTCGTCCCCGTCAGCCGCCTCGCCGACCACGGTGATGCCCGGGGCGCCGTCGAGCATCATGGTGAGCCCGGCGCGCACGAGCGCGTCGTCGTCGACGACGAGCACCCGTACCGACGGGGTCATGGCGGCCATGGTAGCGACGCGTGCAGGCGGAACTCGCCGGCAACGGCCTGATGGTCGAGCTGCCCGCCGGCCAGGCGCACCCGTTCGGTGAGCCCGACCAGCCCGGCACCGCCGGATCGGCCAGACGGAGCCGCCCCCACCGGGTTGCGGATGTCGATCGTCAGGCCGGCGCCGGGCCCGCCGGACAGGGTCACCTGGACCGGCTGGCCGGCGGCGTGTCTGCGGGCGTTCGTCAGTCCCTCCTGGACCACCCGGTACGCCGTGCGCGCCAGCGGCGACGGCGCCGCGGCCGGCTCGTCCACCGCCTCGCGCAGTTGGACCTGGGTGCCGGCGTCGCGCGACTCCGCGACCAGCCGCGGGATGTCGGCGAGGACCGGCGGCGGGTGAACGCCCTCGCCGGGGGCCGGATCGTCGTCGCGCAGCAGCGAGATCACGTCCCGCAGTTCCTCGAGGGCCTGGTGCACGCCGGCGCGGACGACGCCGGCGGCGCGCGACAGTTGCTCGGGCGCCGAATCCGGCCGGTACTCCATCGCGCCGGCGAACGTGGCCAGCAGCGACAGGCGGTGGGCGAGGACGTCGTGCATCTCCCGGGCGATCTGGCGCCGGTCCAGCATGCGGGCCTCGGCGACCCGGCGGCCCTGTTCGGCCTCGGCGCGGCGGGCCCGCTCGCGCAACGAACAGATCAGGGC
>JAEZGP010000477.1 GCA_023437285.1 Actinomycetes bacterium
GCCCCGGACCGCCCGCTGGGCAGGCTCACCACCGCCGGCGCGGTCGTCCTGCTCGTCGGCGTCGGCCTGCTCCTGCTGCGCCTCACCGGCACGGTCACCAACCAGAACGTGCTCCTGCTGGGCGGCGGGACCGTGCTCGCCTTCGTCGGCGTCGCCCTGCTGGCCCCGGCGATCAGCCGGCCGGTGACCACGACGCTGGGCCGGCTCGTCTCGTTCACCACGCCGGGGCGGCTCGGCACCCGCAACACCGGCCGCAACCCGCGCCGCACGGCCGTGACGGCGGCCGCCCTCATGATCGGCGTGGCGCTCGCCACCGGCGCCGGGCTGTTCGCCAGCTCGGCGAAGGCCGGCATCAGCGACGCGTTCCGCACCGAACTGACCGCGCAACTGGTCATCGCCGGCGACCTCACCACCGGCCAGGGCGGCTTCGACCCGGCCCTGGTCTCCCGGATCACCCAGATCCCGCAGGTCACGGACGCGATGGCGGTCCAGGTCGACACCGTACGGCTGGGCGACACCC
Organism: Actinomycetes bacterium; assembly: GCA_023437285.1. Classification (GTDB taxonomy): domain Bacteria; phylum Actinomycetota; class Actinomycetes; order Mycobacteriales; family Micromonosporaceae; genus Luedemannella. Next base: position 521 of record JAEZGP010000477.1, read on the forward strand.
CGAGCGTGGTCGCCGCCACCGACGTGGGCGCCGCCCAGGTGATCTTCTCGCTGCGCGCGGCGTCCGGCGAACTGCGCACGCTGCGTTCCGGCGAGTACGTCGTCGACGCCGACACGGCCACCCGCGACAACCTGACGCTGGGCTCGACGACGACCATGCGTGCGCCGCGCGGCGGCAGCGTCGCGTTGCGCCTGGGCGGCACCTACGAGACCAGCCGGCTCATCACCGGACCGCTGATCAGCCCCGCCGACGCGACCGGCTTCCGCAGCCGGGTGGCCCAGCAGGGCTACGTGCGCGTCGCCGACGACGCGGCCGTACCGGCCGTGAAGAGCGAACTGACCGCCCTGTTCGCCAGCAACCCCGAGGTCACCGTCGCCGACGCCTCGGCCGTGGTCAACCAGGCCCAGCAGTTCCTCGACGTCATCCTGGCCATCCTCAACGTCCTGCTGGGACTCACCATCGTCGTGGCCGTCCTCGGGGTGATCAACACGTTGCTGCTGTCAATCTACGAGCGGACCCGCGAGATCGGCCTCATCCGGGCCGTCGGCATGAGCCGCGGCCAGGTCTCCCGCATGATCGGCGTGGAGTCGGTGCTCATCTCCGTGTTCGGCGCGCTGCTGGGCATCGTGGTCGGCGTCGCGCTGGGTACCGCGATCGTGGCGGCCCTGGACAGCTCCGGCTACCTGGCGCTGCGACTGCCGTGGGGATACATCGTGACCATCCTGGTCCTCGCCGTCGTCGCCGGGGTGGTGGCCGCGATCCTGCCCGCCATCCGCGCGGCCCGCCTCGACGTGCTCGCGGCGATCGCCTACGAGTAGGCCGGCTGCCGGACCAGGCGGCCCAGCACCGCCGGCAGGTCGGCGGTGTGCACCACGCCGAGGCGGCGGGTGGTGCGCGTCAGGCCCACGTACAGGTCGTTGAGGCCGCGCGGCGACTCCGCGACGATCTCGTCGGGCGCCACGAGCAGGACGGAGTCGAACTCCAGGCCCTTGGCCTCCGTCACGGTCAGCACGACCACCGGGCTGTCCAGGTCGGCGTCCGTGCCGCCCAGTTCGGCCCGGCGGGCCTGCGGCACCAGGACGCCGACGCGGCCGTCGCGCACGGCCACCGACTCGGCCTTGGCCACCTCGCCCACCACCGACACCAGCTCGGCCGGGGCCACCCGCAACGACCAGGGCTCGCCGTCGGTGTCACGGACCGACCGCGGCGGCTCGCCGGGCGGGTCGAGGGCGGCGAGCACGTCCGCCGCCACGGCCATGACCTCGGCCGGGGTGCGGTAGTTGACGGTCAGCTCGGCCAACCGCCACCGGTCGGCCACGAACGGCGCGAGGGTCCGTTCCCACGACGCGCTGCCGGCCAACGCCCCGGTCTGCGACACGTCGCCGACCAGGGTCATCGACCGGCTCGGGCAGCGACGCATCAGCAGCCGCCACGCCATCGGCGACAGCTCCTGCGCCTCGTCGACGATCACGTGCCCGAACGCCCACCGGCGGTCGCGCGCCGCCCGCTGGGCGACGGTGAGGCCCTCCCCCTCGACGTGCCGGTCGGCCAGGCGGCTCGCGTCGAGCAGGTCGTGGGCCATGAGGACCTCCGGGTCGTCCTCGTCCTCAAGGTCGATCGACCGCGAGCCCAGGGCGATCTCCATGGCGCCGGCCGCGTACTCGACCCGCTGGCGCTCGGCCAGCTCGGCCATCGCCAGCCGCATCCGCACCGCGCGGTCGTCCTCGCCGAGCAGCTCGGCGGCCTCGTCGAGCAGCGGCACGTCGGCCGGCGACCAGTCGTCGCCCGGCTCGCGGTACAGCGCGGCGCGCTCGGCGTCGCTGAACTGCGGCGCGGCGGCCGCGAGGCGCTCGTGGCTCGCGTACAGGTCCGACAGCAGGCGGCGGGGCGTCAGGCGCGGCCAGAGCCGGTCCAGCGCCTCGCGCACCCCGGGGTCGGCGCGCAGCTCGCGGCGGATCTCCTCCACATCGCCGGGGTCGAGCACGTTGCCGTTCTCCACCGGGTCGACGTCCTCGCCCAGCTGGGCCAGGATGTCCGCGACCGCGGACGAGCCGATCATCTCCTCGGTGCTCAGCACATCCGCGCCGATCAGGTCGGCGACCTGGTCGGCCAGGGCGTCCACGACGAGGCGCTCCACGACCGGGCGTACCTCGTTGTGGGTGCCCGGCGCGCGCCGGGCCCGCTCGCGGATGCCCAGGCAGGTGTCGCGGTCCAGGGTCAGCTCCTCGCCGGAGGCCAGGATCACGTCGAGGGCCTCGTCGGGCACCCACTGCCGGTCGGCGATGGCCGCGGCCACGACGTCGGCCATGTCCGCGCGGCCCTTCAGGCCCGCGGTGGCGGCGGGCTCCGCCCGTGTTGCCCGTACGCCCGGGTAGAGCTCGCCGAGGGTGGCCAGCAGGGCACCGGTCTCGCCGAGGGAGGGCAGCACGTGGCCCACGTAGCGCAGGAACGTCGGGTTGGGCCCGACGATGAGCACCCCGCGCTGGGACAGCTGCTCACGGTGGGTGTAGAGCAGGTACGCGGCGCGGTGCAGCGCCACGGCCGTCTTGCCGGTGCCCGGGCCGCCCTGCACGACCAGCACGCCCGAGACCGGCGCGCGGATCACCCGGTCCTGCTCGGCCTGGATGGTGGTGACGATGTCGCGCATCCGGCCGGTACGGCTGGCGCCGAGGGCGGCGAGCAGCACCGCCTCGCCGGTCAGGTCGGTGTGCGCGTCGGGGTCGACGACCGCGAGGTCGAGCACCTCGTCGTCGAGGCCGGTGACGGTGCGCTGCGCGGTGCGGATGTGGCGCCGGCGCCGTACGCCCTCCGGCGCGGCGGCCGTGGCCAGGTAGAACGGGCGGGCGGCGGGGGCCCGCCAGTCCATGAGCGGCGGCTCGGCGTCCTCATCGGCGTCCGCGTCGGCGGCCAGGCCGATGCGGCCGATGTAGCGGCGGCCGCCGTCGAGCAGGTCCAGCCGGCCGAAGCACAGCCCGTGCTCGGCCGCGTTGAGGGCGGCGAGCCGGTCGCTGTAGGCCGTGTACGCCGCGTCGCGCTCGCTGCGCGCCTGCTGGGTGCCGCCGGCGCCGCTGCCGCGCAGCACGGCGGCGAGCCGCTCGCCGGTGAGCGCCCGCAGGGCGTCCAGCCGCGCGTACAACGAGGTGATGTACGCCTGTTCAGCGGCGATCTCGACAGTTACATCCTGTGCGTCCGAAGTACTCAACCCGCCTCCCCCGTCGGGAAGCTTACCGGCGGGCGGGCGTGCCGACCCGGCTACGCGCCCGCGGGCCGGACCACCCCGGCCGTGCCGGCGCCCCGGCGGACCGGTTCGGCAGCGGCCACGATCCGCCCGTCGGGCAGCAGCTCCACGCCCGTGGCGGCGCCGATCTCCGGCATCGTGGTGAACGTGTGCCCGAGCGCCTCAAGCGCGGCCCGGTCGAAGGCCGGTTCCGCGGGAATGGCGGCCGTGTTGCGCTGCGTGGCGCGGGGCGCCGCGATCGCCTCGGGCAGGCTCATGCCCAGGTCGAGCCGGTTGATGAGGATCTGCAGGACGGTCGTGATGATCGTCGACCCGCCGGGCGTGCCGACGGCCAGCACCGCCCGCCCGTCGCGGGTGACGATCGTCGGGGCCATCGAGCTGCGCGGCCGCTTGCCGGCGGCGGGCAGGTTCGGGTCGGCCGCGTCGCCCTGGGTCGGGGCGAAGTTGAAGTCGGTCAGCTCGTTGTTGAGCAGGAAACCCCGGCCGGGCACGACCATGCCGTTGCCGCCGATCTGTTCGATCGTCAGCGTGTACTCCACGACGTTGCCCCACCGGTCGGCGACCGTGAGGTTCGTGGTGGACTGCCCGGCCAGGTCCGGCTGCGCCGCCGGCGTGGTGGCGCAGCCGCCGTACGTTCCGTCCGGTACGCCCGGCGCGACCGGCTTCGCCAGCGCCTTGCCCGGGTCGATCAGGCAGGCCCGCTCGGCCGCGAAGCCGTCGGTGAGCAGTTCGTTGAGCAGGGCGCGCGGCGTGTTGTCGCCCACGTACCGGTTGCGGTCGGCGAACGCGAGCGCGCTGGCCTCCAGGAAGCCGTGCAGCGCCAGGTCGCGGGGTAGGTCGGCGCGCTCCAGAATGTTGAGCGCCTCGCCGACGGCCTGCCCGCCGCTGGACGGCGTCGCCATCCCGTACACCTGATAGCCCTTGTAGCCCACGCGGGTCGGGGCGGGCGTGCGCACCGCGTAGCCCGAAAGGTCGGCCAGGGTGAGCCGCGCCGGCCGGATCGGGTACGCCCACGTGCCGACCGGCGTGGCGGCCAGCGGCGGATGGGCGACCGTGGCGACGATGTCGCGGGCGACCGGGCCCCGGTAGAAGCCGGCCGCGCCGCGCTGGCCGATCAGGTCGTACGTGCGGGCCAGGTCCGGGTTGCGCAACCTTGTGCCGATGGCCGGCGGCGCCCCGCCGGGCAGGAACAGCGCGCTCGTCGACGAGAACTGCCCGAACGCGGCCGCGTTGTCGGCGACCTGGGTCCGGAAGGTCGCGTCGACCGGGAAGCCGCGCCTGGCCACTGTGGACGCCGGCCGCAGCGCGTCGGCCAGGCTGATCGTGCCGAAGTCGCGCAACGCCCGCTCCCAGGTGGCGACCGTGCCGGGTACGCCGACGGACAGGCCGCTCACGCGCGCCTCCTGGAACGCGTACGGCTCGCCGGTCGCGGGGTTGATGAACGACGTCGCCGTCATGCTCGCCGGCGCCGACTCGCGACCGTCGATCGTGTGCACCCGGCGGGTACGGGCGTCGTAGTAGAGCAGGAACCCGCCGCCGCCGATGCCGGCGGAGAACGGCTCCGTCACGCCGAGCGTGGCGGCGGCCGCGACGGCGGCGTCGACCGCGTTGCCGCCCTTGCGCAGCACCTCCAGGCCCACCCGGGTCGCCTCGGCGTCGACGGTGGCGACCGCCCCGCCGTAGCCGACCGCCG
>JAEZGP010000482.1 GCA_023437285.1 Actinomycetes bacterium
ACCCGACACCGTCGGATCGGCCGCTTCGGTGAATGCCTAGCGCTCGACCTCGCCCTTGATGAACGCCTCGACCGAGGCGTGCGCGTCGTGGTCGTTGTACTGCACGGGCGGGGACTTCATGAAGTACGACGACGCCGACAGGATCGGGCCACCGATGCCCCGGTCCTTGGCGATCTTCGCGGCCCGCAGCGCGTCGATGATGACGCCCGCCGAGTTCGGCGAGTCCCACACTTCCAGCTTCAGCTCGGCGTTGAGCGGAGTGTCGCCGAACGAGCGGCCCTCCAGCCGGATGTAGGCCCACTTGCGGTCGTCGAGCCACGGCACGTGGTCGGACGGGCCGATGTGGACATCGGACTTGCTCATCTCGTGCGGGATCTGGCTCGTCACCGACTGGGTCTTCGAGATCTTCTTCGAGACCAGGCGGTTGCGCTCCAGCATGTTCATGAAGTCCATGTTGCCGCCGAAGTTCAGCTGGTAGGTGCGCAGCAGCTCCACGCCGCGGTCCTCGAACAGCTTCGCCAGGAGGCGGTGCACGATCGTGGCGCCGACCTGTGACTTGATGTCGTCGCCGACGATCGGGACGCCGGCGTCGGTGAACTTCTGCGCCCACACCGGGTCGGAGGCGATGAAGACCGGCAGCGCGTTGACGAACGCGGCACCGGCGTCGATCGCCGCCTGGGCGTAGAACTTGGCGGCCTCCTCCGACCCCACCGGCAGGTAGCAGACGACCACGTCGACCTGCGCGTCGCGCAGCGCCTGGGCCACGTCCACCGGCTGCTCATCGGATTCCTCGATGATCTCGCGGTAGTACTGGCCGAGGCCGTCGAACGTCGGGCCGCGCTGCACCGTCACGCCGGTCGGCGGGACGTCGGCGAACTTGATGGTGTTGTTCTCGCTGGCACCGATGGCGGCGGCAAGATCCTGGCCGACCTTCTTGGCGTCCACGTCGAAGGCAGCGACGAACTGCACGTCGCCGACGTGGTAGTCACCAAACTTCACGTGCATCAGGCCGGGGACCCGGTCCTGCGGATCGGCGTTGCGGTAGTACTCCACCCCCTGCACCAGGGATGAGGCGCAGTTGCCCACGCCCACAATGGCGACACGTACGGAGCCCATCGCGGTTGCCTCCTTCATCATCACGACCGCTCCGGGGTGTCCGAATGCGGCTTCAACTCTTCGTTACTCCCCGTGGGAGCGGGGCCGGGGGTGCGGCCGGAGCGCTCGCTCGCGATGAGCTCCTCCAGCCAGCGAACCTCGCGCTCGGCGGCGTCGAGGCCATGGCGCTGCAGCTCGAGCGTGTAGGCGTCGAGGCGTTCAGCGGCCCGGTTGAGCACGTCGCGCAGGCCCTCGCGGCGTTCCTCGACCTTGCGGCGGCGGCCCTCCAGGATGCGCAGGCGGGTGGCCGGGTCGGTCCGGGCGAAGAACGCGAAGTGCACGCCGAAGCCCTGGTCCTCGAAGGTCTCGGGGCCCGCCTGGGCGAGCAGCTCCTGGAACCGCTCCTTGCCCTCCGCGGTGATCTTGTAGACGACGCGACCCCGGCGGCTCGTCATCGGCGGCACCTCGGTGCCGGCCGGCGCGGCCGTTTCGTCGTTCTCGTCGCCCTCGGCGATCCAGCCGACGGCCTGCAACTTGCGCAACGTTGGGTAGAGCGAGCCGTAGCTGAACGCGGCGCGCAGCGCGCCGATCTTCACAGCGAGCTGTTTGCGCAGCTCGTAGCCGTGCATCGGCGACTCGTGCAGGATGCCCAGGATCGCCAGGTCAAGCACGGTCACCTCCTTCTTTATGCGACCGCTATGACGAGACGATACCCCTCGCCGATGTATCGGGCCGATACATCGACACTAAATCGTGGGGGCGGGATCCCGCAACGGTGTGTCCCGTCACCCGCCGCTCACCGGTGGTCACGCTGTGGGCGTCCGCGTACGCTCGTCCGCATGCGGTCGCAGCGGCAGGTGGTGGACTACTCGCTTCAGCGCAGGGCGCTGCTGCGTGAGGTCTACTCGGGCCGCGCCGGCACCTATGAGGTGTGCGACGCGTCGCCCTATCTGCTCAGCGCGGCGCGCTTCCACGGCGAAGCCACCGAGGAAAGATGCCCGATCTGCCGGCGCGAAAACCTCACGCACGTCCACTACATCTATGGCGACGAGTTGCGCCAATCGGCCGGGCAGGCCCGCTCGCGCAAGGAATTGCCGACCCTCGCGCATTCGCTGCGCGAATTCCAGGTGTACGTCGTGGAGGTGTGCCGTGGGTGCGGCTGGAACCACCTCGTGGAGCAGTTCGTCCTCGGCCGGGACACGGTGAACAACGCGGCCGAACTGGGTACCGAATTGATGTAGCACGATCACTTGTCGACTTAACGAGCGGTCACAAGCCGTGTTTTCCCAGTTGCGGGCGGTGTTGTCAGATGTCCGCGTGTCGCCTAGTGGAAATGTTGCGCGTACTCTCAGGCCATGTGTGTGCGGTTGGCGCGATGAGCATGTGTGGGTGCATCGTGCGGCGCGCACCGGTACAGGAGGGCATGCGGTGATCAGAAGACCACTGCTGGCTGAGTCCGTGGGGGACCGCCGGATAGTGGATTTGGTCACAGCGAGGCCGATATTTCGAGCTAAGTCGGGAATCATGCATGGCGCCCGCCTCCCGGGCAATGGCGCCCGGAGGACCGACACAGCTTCCGGCCGGCGTCCGACGACGCGTACCTCACCGCAACTGGGTGGCGGAGACTCCGCGACGCCCCGAAACGGCAGGGTGTGACACATGAATCCGTACGACGACGAGCCGAGTCCTGCGCGGGGCTGGCCGGCGGGCGAAGAGCCGAGCCCGGCGCGCGGCTGGCCCGCGGGCGGCGAACCGAGCCCGCCGAAGGGCTGGCC
>JAEZGP010000655.1 GCA_023437285.1 Actinomycetes bacterium
GCCGCCGTCATCGGTATCGGGCGTACCTCCGGCTTCCGGCGGCCCGCCCTCGCCGCCACCCTGCCCGGTGCCGCCGGGCCCGTCCTGCTGCTCGACGTGGGGGCAGGCATGGAGGTCCGCCCCGTCGACCTCGTGCAGCACGCCGTACTCGGGGTCGGGTACGCCCGGGCGATCCTCGGCATCACCGCCCCCCGGGTGGGCCTGCTGTCCGTCGGCAGCGAACCCGGCAAGGGCGACCGGCTGCGCCGCGCCACCGAACGCACCCTGCGCACCTACCCGCTGCCCGCCCAGTCGCGCTACGTCGGGCTGGTCGAGGGCGACGAGGTCATCTCCGGCGCCCGCGCCGACGTCGTGGTCACCGATGGTTTCACCGGCAACGTCCTGCTCAAGGGCGTCGAGGCGGCCATCGCGACGGCGGGCGGCGCGGCCCGCCATGCCAGCGTCTCCAGTTCCGCCGACGCCCCGCGCGGTGCTGCCCTGCTCGGGGTGGCCGGCACGGTCGTCGTTTGTCATGGCGCGGCCACAGGCAGCGACATCGCCTCGGGCATCGCGCTCGCCGCCCACCTCGTCCGCGCGGACATGCCGCGCCGGATCGGGTCGGTCAGCGGCTCGGCCAAGTCCGCGGAGGTGTCCTGGTGAAGTCCCGTTCCGCCCCCGACGAGCGGCACGTGCGTCCGTCGACCACCCACCTGGAGGCCGCGCTCGGCGTCGGCCTCTCCGAGGAACTGCTCCAGCGCGCGCTCACTCACCGGTCGTACGCGTACGAGAACGGCGGGCTGCCCACCAACGAGCGGCTGGAGTTCCTCGGCGACTCCGTCCTCGGCCTCGTCGTGACGACCGCCCTCTACCAGGACAACCCCGATCTCGCCGAAGGCCGGCTGGCCAAGCTGCGGGCCAGTGTGGTCAACTCCCGCGCGCTCGCCGAGGTCGCGCGCGGCCTCAGCGCGTACGGGCTGGGTCCCTACCTGCTGCTCGGCAAGGGCGAGGAGGCCACCGGCGGACGCGACAAGGAGAGCATCCTCGCCGACACGCTGGAGGCGCTGCTCGGCGCCGTCTACCTGGAGCACGGCCTGCCCGTGGCCAGCGCGGTGATCCACCGGCTGTTCGGGCCGGTCATGGCGCAGGCCGGTCGCCTCGGCGCGGGCCTGGACTGGAAGACGAGCCTGCAGGAACTCACCGCCGCCCGGGGCCTCGGCGTGCCCGACTACCACGTCGAGGAGACCGGCCCCGACCACGCGAAGACGTTCACCGCGTGGGCCGTGGTGGCCGGCGCCCGCCACGGCGGCGTCCAGGGCCGTACGAAGAAGGAGGCCGAGCAGCGCGCCGCCGAGGCGGCGTGGCTCGCCCTCAACCTGGAGCACGCCTCCACGGTGGAGAGTGCCGCCGATGCCTGAACTGCCCGAGGTCGAGACGGTCCGCGAGGGCCTCGACCGCTGGGTGTCCGGCCGCACGATCGCCACGGTCGACGTGCTGCATCCCCGGGCCGTGCGGCGCCACGCGACCGGCGGCGCCGACTTCGCCGCGGTGCTGGCCAGCCAGACCGTGACCGGCGTACGCCGCCGCGGCAAGTACCTGTGGCTGCCGTTGAGCAGCGGCGACGCCATCGTCGGACACCTGGGCATGTCCGGGCAGTTGCTGCTGCTGCCCGCCGCCGCGCCGGACGGCCCGCACCTGCGGGTCCGCTTCGGCTTCACCGACGACGGCCCCCAGCTGCGCTTCGTCGACCAGCGTACGTTCGGCGGCCTGGCCGTCTCCGTAGGCGGCGCCGAGTTGCCCGCCGAGATCGCGCACATCGCCCGCGACCCGTTCGACCCGCTGTTCGACCCCGACGCCGTGGTGGCCGCGATGCGCCGCCGCCGCACCGAGGTCAAGCGGGCACTGCTCGACCAGTCGCTGATCTCCGGGGTGGGCAACATCTATGCCGACGAGGCGTTGTGGCGCGCCGGCCTGCACGGCGCGCGGGCGACCGACGCGCTGACCCGCCCGGCGGTGGCGCGGCTGCTCGGGCACGTCACCGACGTGATGCGCGAGGCGCTGCGGGCCGGCGGGACGAGCTTCGACGCGCTCTACGTCAACGTCAACGGCCAGAGCGGGTACTTCGAACGCTCGCTGAACGTCTACGGCCGCGAGGGCCTGCCGTGCCGGCGGTGCGGCGCCCCGATCCGCCGCGAGGCGTTCATGAACCGTTCCTCGTACTCCTGCCCGAAGTGCCAGCCCCGTCCCCGCGCCGTCCGCGCGGCGGCGGCAGCGGGTGCCTGACCTGGCCGTCACGTCCCCTGCTGGACCGCGGCGGCGAGCAGCGACTGGATGCCGTTCGGCCAGCCGAGATCGGTGATCAACCCCAGGCCGGCGCCGCGTCGCCGCATCAGGGTCAGCGCCTTGCCGCGCTCCTGCGGCGGTACGTCGTAGACGAGGTGCCCGTCGCCGGGCAGCGACCCGTACCCGTCCCAGGCGCGGTACTCCGGCCAGGAGCCCTCGAAGGTACAGATCACGGCGTCGAGGTCGCGGCAGGCCGGGTCGGCGGGGCCGGCCGTGTTGAACACGACGCGGCGCAGGCCGGCGCGCAGGGCGGCGCGCTGGGCGAGCCGGAGGGCGCCGCGCTGGGC
>JAEZGP010000667.1 GCA_023437285.1 Actinomycetes bacterium
GGCCGACCCCGCGTGGCCGGGGCGGCTGGCCGGCTGGGATGCGGCGTGGGCGTGGGCCGCGGCGGCGGCGTTCTTCCAGCAGCAGCGCCAGCCGGGCCGGGAGCAGGAGCTGGAGGCCGAGCTGGCCGACGCGGTGACCCGACTGCGGCAGGAGACTGCGACGCTGGCCGCGCTGCGCGCCTGGGGCCACTGCCTGCGGCGGATGACGGCGCACCAGGCGCAGGCGTTGCAGGCGTACGAGCAGCACATGCGCGCGGTCGGCAAGGGCACCGGGCGGTACGCGGCGCGTTACCGGTCGCGGGCCCGGGAGGCGATGCGCGAGGCGCGCGACGCCGTGCCCGCCTGGGTGATGCCGCTGGACCTGGTGCTGGAGACGCTGCCGCCGGTGCGCGACTCGTTCGATGTGGTGATCGTGGACGAGGCGAGCCAGGCGTCGCTGGAGGACCTGTTCCTGCTGTGGCTCGCGCCGCGCGTGATCGTCGTGGGCGACGACAAGCAGTGCGCGCCGTCGCAGGTACGCCTCGGTGAGCTGGAGCCGATCTTCGGCAAGCTGCACTCGTACCTGCCGGACCTACCGGGATACCTGCGCGACGCGTTCACGCCGAAGTCGAGCCTGTTCGACCTGCTGCGCACGCGCTTCGGGGCGGTCATTCCGCTGCGCGAGCACTTCCGCTGCATGCCGGAGATCATCGAGTACTCGTCGCGGCAGTTCTACGCGGACGAACCGCTGGTGCCGTTGCGGCAGTTCGGCGGCGACCGGCTCCCGCCGCTGCGCGCGGTGTTCGTCCCCGGCGGCCAGACGGAGGGCACCGCCACGCGGCTGCGCAACCCGGCCGAGGCCGAGGCGATCGTGGCGCAGATCGAGGCGTGCGTGGCCGATCCGGCGTACGCGGGCAAGTCGATCGGTGTGGTCGTGCTGCAGGGCACCGGGCAGGTGCAGCTCATCCACTCGCTGCTGCTGGAGCGGCTGGAGCCGAAGGAGTGGGAGGACCGGCGGTTGCGGGTGGGTACGCCGCCGGACTTCCAGGGCGACGAGCGCGACGTGGTGTTCCTGTCGTTGGTGATCGCGGAGAAGCGGCAGGCGCTGACGGGTACGGAGTGGCAACGGCGGTTCAACGTGGCCGCCTCGCGCGCCAAGGACCAGGCGTGGCTGTTCCACTCCGTGGGGCTGGCCGACCTGTCGCTGGCCGACCTGCGGCACTCGCTGCTGTCCTATGTGCTCAACCCACCGCCCGCGCTGGGTGGGCCGGTGCTCGCCGACGTCACCGCCGACGAGCCGCACCCGGCGTTCGGCTCGCTCATCGAGCAGCAGGTGTTCCTGCGGATCCGGGACCGGGGCTACCACGTGACGCCGCAGGTGGAGGTCAACGGGCGGTTCGTCGATCTGGTCATCACCGGTGCGCGCGGGCGGCTGGCGGTCGAGGTGGACGGCGCGCACTGGACCGGTACGCCGGAGCAGCGCGAGGCCGACCTGGACCGCGAGCGGGAACTCAAGCGGGCCGGCTGGCGCTTCTGGCGCGTGCGGGAGAGCGAGTTTCGCTACGACCCGCAGGCGGCGCTCGCGGGCCTCTGGGAGACGCTGGACCGCCTCGACATCCGCCCGTTCGACGCGTCGGACGCCGCCCCGGCGACGACCGCGTCGGTGTGGGAGCCCACCCCCTTGTCTACTGTGGAGGGCGTGGATGGTCTGGAGTCGGGAAACCCGGACGAACTGGACGATGTGCGCCTCGTGACCACACGCGTCCTCTGATCTCTTTTGGCTGGTGAGGATCACTACGGAGGGGTGGGAAACTGTCGGTCGGCCGATTAGAATAGGTGTACTAATCGAGTGATGTGGACGGAGGCACCATGACCCCGGTGCGTACCCCGACCGACCTGCCCTACGCGACGCTGCTGGGCTTCACCCGCTACGTGGCGCGCACCGGCCCGACGAAGGCCACGTTCGTCGGCGGCCTGCGCAAGCAGCGCGCCAGCGGCGGCGGGTTCAACCCGCACGGCCAACTGGTCAAGGCACTCAAGGCCGACATCCAGTTCCGGACCGCCGGCCGCCACCTCGTCGAGGTCGTCGACCAGGTCAAGCCGCGCTGGCGTCCGTTGTACTCGGCGCTGTCGCAGGGCGCGCGGCGCTACCTGGAGTCGCTGGGCGACCTCACCGACGTGGCGCTCCTGCCGACCCACGAGGCGATCGCCATGGTCGACGCCCTCCCCGTGAAGGTCAGCCCGCACTTCGGGCTGCGCCGGGCGGACGGCCGGCGCGAGGCCGTGCGGCTGCACTTCGACGAGGACCCGCCGACCCGGGAGGCGACGCTGGCCACGCTGCACCTCATGGCGTCGCACATGGACCAGATCCTGCCGAACGCCGAGCCGGTGCTGGTCGACCTGCGTCGCGGCGAGGCCCACCGCGCCGGCAAGGCCGCCGGCACGCCGGAGGTGGGCCGCTGGCTCGCGGGGGAGGCGGCCGCGTTCTCCGCGATGTGGCGCGCCGCCGCCTGACCGGCGGCACGCTGTCCGGCCGGCGGCACGCTGTCCGGCCGGCGGCACGCTGACCGGCCGGCGGCCGCTGCGGCTAGGCCGGCGCGATCGAGCTGATCCGATTCAGGGCGAAAACCCGCTCGTCGTCGCGCAGGCGGCACCAAGCCTCCAGGACGTGCCCGTCGAGGGCGAGCGGTTCGATGACCCGGTGGGTCACGTCACCGTTCGCGTCCCGATATGTGATCTTGATTGACTCCTCGGTGGTGAGGGCGTCGGCGAGCAGGCAGATCTCCTGGTCGGAGAGGTTGCGGGCGAACGGGGCGATCAGCTCGTGCAGCAGGTCGTGGGCCTCGTCGTCGTCCAGGTGGTCGAGGTCGTCGAGGTCGGCCACCAACCGCGCGTCCGGGCCCGGCTGCGTGGGCACCCGGACCGGCCGCGACCCCCGTGCCTCACGCCGGCTCGGCTCCAACGGGGGCCCGGCCAGGATCTCCTTCGCGATCTCCTGCGCGGTCGGCTCCCTGTCCGCGACCTCGGCGACCGGGGCGGCGCCGGACCACGCCGTCGGGCTGGCCCGGCGTGGGCTCGGCCGGTCGACCACGATCGCGCCGGTGGCGTCCTCGGCGG
>JAEZGP010000689.1 GCA_023437285.1 Actinomycetes bacterium
GCTAACGACGGGCCGGCGCCCCGCGCGGCGGCGGGCAGCTCGGTGGCGGCGGCACGCGCCGCCTGCGGCTGCGGCGGCAGCAGCGTGTAGTGGGCCTCGATGGCGGTGTAGTAGGCGCGCTCGTAGCGCTCCGCCATGACGGGTGCGGAGAAGTTGTTCCGTACGTGCGCCACGCAGGCCGCCGGGTCGAGCTCGCGGGCCGCGTGCAGCGCGTCGGGCAGTTCCTCCACCGTGTCGCAGATGAAGCCGGTAACGCCGTCCCGGATGATCTCGGGTACCGCGCCGCGGCGCAGCGCCACGACCGGCACCCCCTCGGCCATCGCCTCGATCATCACCATGCCGAACGGCTCTTCCCACCGGATCGGCAGGATCATGCACCGCGACTCGCGCAGCCGCTGCATGATTTCCGGACGCTCGCCGTTGATGAGGACCTCCACCGAGTCGTCCAGCATCGGCGAGATGACGTTGTTGAAGTACCGTTCTTCCAGTGCCTCGTTGCACTTGCCCGCGAGCAGCAGTGGCAGGCCGGCCGTGCGGCAGGCCTCGATCGCCAGGTCCGGTCCCTTGTCCGGGTTGAATCGCGCGAGCCAGACGACCGGCCCGTCCCCGACGCGGTCGCCGACATCCTTGACCTCGTCCACGATCAGCCCATTGTGGACGGTCGCGATCCAGGGCAGCGAGGGCCGGTGCCGGCGCTGGCTGTGCGAGATGGCGATCAGCCGGATCGTGTCGCCGACGGCCTCGTAGTAGTCGCCGAGTTCACCGCCCACCCCGCCGTGCACGGTGAGTACGGTCGGCGTGGTGAGCCGGCCGGCCGTGAGCGGGCCGGGGGCCGTGTGGTCGTGCACGATGTCGAAGTCGCCGGCGGCCAGCAGCCGGTTCACCCGCGCGGTGTGCAGCACGTCCGGCATCGTTTCGCCGAGACGCGGGAATTGCAGCGTGGGTGTGGTGCTGACGAATTTGGCCTTGGTGCCGGTACGCTCACCGGCGCCGAACAGTGTGACGTCGTGTCCGCGATCGACAAGGCCGTCGATCAGGGCGGACGCGATCATCTCAAGGCCGCCGTAGCCGCGGGGCGGCATCTCGTACCAGGGCGGGACAACCATGGCGATACGCAGCGGACGTGGTGTCGTCCGTGCTGAGGTCCCCCGCACCCCGGCGACACGCGGTCCCGCGGCGACACTGGATAACTTAGGTTTCTCCAACTCGTCCATGGCTACCTGCCTCCCTAGGCTGGTGACGAGTACGCGCCTCCCGGCGCGTACACCAAGGTCCACTTACCCGCTGGTTGGCCATTCCAACCACGGGCGCAAGTGTTCAAGGGGTGCAGATGCGCGCAGACCTGGTCAACATCCTCGTCGGCAGTACGTTCGTCGTGAGCGACGCGAGAGGCGACATTCGTCCCGGAACCGACGAGGCAACTGGCCTATTTTACCGCGATATGCGGCATTTGTCCCGTTGGGAGATTCGGCTCAATGGGCGTGAACTGGACAGCCTCTCGGCCACCACGATCGAATATGACGAGGCCGTCTTCTACCTCATCGAACCCACGGGCACCGTCTATCGCAATCCCACCGTGTCGCTGCTGCGCCGCCGGTTCGTCGGCGACGGCATGCACGAACAGCTCGAACTGACCAATCACGGTCTCGAACCGATCCACCTTGAGCTGTCCATGCTGTTCACCGCCGACTTCGCCGACATCTTCGAGGTCAAGGACCAGCTGTCCAAGGTCGGCGAGTTCCACCAGGCCGTCGGCGACACGCGTACGACGCTGACCTACCGCCGCGACGACTTCAGCCGCGAGACCACCGTCCTGGCCCCCGGCGCGTTCCTCACCGAAGAGTCGCTCACCTACCGGATCGAACTCGGCCCCGCCGAGACGTGGCGTACGGAGCTTCAGGTCGCCGTCGGTACGCAGCTGACCGGCCCGACGCCCCGGCGCGCCCTGCACCAGCCCGACATGGCGGCCGGGCTCGACGACTGGCTCGCCGCGGCGCCCGTACTCGAATGCGGGTGGGAGGACCTGGCCCGCACCTACCGGCGCAGCCTGGTCGACCTCGCCGCCCTGCGGTTCTACCCGGAGAACTTCCCCGACTCGTCGCTGCCCGCCGCCGGCCTGCCCTGGTTCATGGCCCTGTTCGGCCGCGACAGCCTCATCACCAGCTACCAGGCGCTGCCGTTCATGCCCGAACTCGCCCGTACGACGCTGCGCGCGCTCGCCGCCCAGCAGGCGACGGAGGCCGACCCGTTCCGCGACGCCGAGCCAGGAAAGATCCTTCACGAACTGCGCCACGGCGAGCTGACCTACTTCGGCCAGCGACCGCAGTCGCCCTACTTCGGCAGCTGCGACGCCACGCCGCTGTTCCTGATCGTCCTCGACGAGTACGAGCGGTGGACGGGCGACGAGGCGACCGTACGGGCGCTGGAGCCGGCCGCCCGCGCCGCGCTGACCTGGATGGACGAGCACGCCGACCTCACCGGCTCCGGCTACCTGGACTACCAGACCCGCAACCCCGATAGCGGCCTGGTCAACCAGTGCTGGAAGGACTCCTGGAACTCGATCGTGCACCCCGACGGGCGGCTGGCCAGTCACCCGCACGCGACCTGCGAAATCCAGGGGTACGCGTTCGACGCCCGCATGCGCGGCGCGCGTCTCGCCGAACAGATCTGGGGCGACGCCGAACTCGCCGCCACCCTGCGCGCGTCCGCCGCCAAGCTGCAGGAGCGGTTCGTGCAGGACTTCTACCTGCCCCACGAAGGCTGGTACGCGCTCGCGCTCGACGGCGAACGCAACCCGGTGCCCACCCTCACGTCCAACATCGGGCACCTGCTGTGGAGCGGCATCGTGCCCGACGAACACGTCGACGACCTGGTCGGCCACCTCATGGGCGAGCGGCTGTTCTCCGGCTGGGGCGTGCGCACCATGGCGTCGGGCCAGGCCGCCTACAACCCGCTGGAGTACCACAACGGCACCGTGTGGCCGCACGACAACGCGCTCATCGCGGCCGGCCTGGCCCGCTATGGCCGCACCGAGGCCGCCGCCCGCATCGCCGTGGCCCTGTTCGAGGCGGCGAGCCAGGTCGACTACCGCCTGCCGGAGGCGCTGGTCGGCTACGAGCGCCGGCCCGGTCACCCGCCCGTGGCGTACCCGTCGGCGTGTTCGCCGCAGGCCTGGGCGGCCGGCACGCCGCTGTTGCTGCTGCGGGCCCTGCTCGGCCTCGAACCGGAGGGCGACCGCCTGCTGTCGCGGCCCGTGCAGGTCGACGCGATCGGGTGGCTGGCGCTGCGCGGGGTGCCCGGACGGTGGGGGCGTAGCGACACCGCCCACTGACGGACTACCCGCGTCGCCACCGCGGGCACGGCTCGTTGTGTGTGATGTGTCGAGCCTGGCCCCACAGCCCCCGGTAACGGGCCAGCCGTTCGACGCCGGCCGCCCCGGCCAACGCCGTCGCCGGCGCGCCGGGGCACCGGCCGGCATCGTGGTGACCGTCGTCGTGCCCGTACGCGACCCGGCCGCGCCGCTGGACGCCATCGTCCGCGCGCTCGGCCGGCAGGCGCTCGCGGACGACGCGTACGAGGTGATCTTTGTGGTGGCCCCGGGCGACGGCGGGTCCGCCGCCCGGGCCAGGCGGATCACCCAACGCGTGCCGCAGGCGCTCGTCATGAC
>JAEZGP010000704.1 GCA_023437285.1 Actinomycetes bacterium
GTCCCGGCCCGGCACACTCCGCCATATGCGCACATAAGGTGGCCCCCAGCCCGGCGCACTCCGCCACATGCGCACATAAGGTGACCCCCAGCCCGGCCCACTCCGCCACATGCGCACATAAGGTGACCCCCAGCCCCGCACACCCGCCATATGCGCACATAGGGTGGCCCTCGGGCCTGCATGCACCGCCCTATGTGCACATAGGGCGGCTCGGAGCCCTGCCATTTCGCCGGATGTGCGCATGGGGCGGTGCGTGGGCGGTGCCGGCTCGCCAGATGTGCGCAAAAGGCGACCGTGCCAGCCCCGGCCTGTAGCGATCATCGTCAGCGGCACGGGTCTTGGGCTGCGCTGCGTGATCTGGCTCGCGTACCCGGACGTGGGCCCAGGCAGCGCACGTGTGTACCGGACGCCGCGATCAAAGCAGCCCGCCGCAAGCAGACTGCCCGTGGCCCGCAAACGCGGCCGGCGAGGGTCGTCGGCGTTGCCGTAACGCGCGGGTTGGGGTGCCCGTGCGGGCCGCTCCCGCCGACGGGATGGCGGGTTCGGGAGGCCGTAGGGGCGACAGCGCGGCTGGTGGCGATCGCTTACCGTCTACCGGCATGACCCCTCGGTTCCACCCGCGCGTGCGCGCGCTTGCCCTCGTGACCATTGTCGCCCTCGCCTTGGGCGGCTGCGAGCTGGGCGGGGTGGATCCACAATGGACGCAGGCGCCCACGTCGGTGGCACCGTCACCGTCGGGGTCGGCGACGCCGGGCACCGAGCCGGGTACGTCGCAGCCGGTCAACGATCCCGTGTACCCGGATTACGGTAACCCCGACATCGACGTGCTGCATTACGACCTGGACCTGGCGTGGCAGCCGACCCGCAAGCGGCTGGACGGGGTCGCAACCATCAAGATCAGGGTGGCCACGCCGACGAAGGAGATCAAGCTGGACTTTTCCAGCGCGTACGACATCAAGGGGGTGACCCTGAACGGGGCGGCGACGCAGGGGAAGGTCACCAAGGGGGATCTGACCGTCACCTCGGACGCCGAGTTTCGCGCCGGCGATGTGCTGACCCTGACGGTGGACTATTCGGGCGTACCGAAGCCGGTGAAGATGCCGTCGGACCGGGACGACTTCGCCGAAGGGCTCGGGCTGCGGGCCGGGTCGGACGGGTCGGCCTGGACGATGCAGGAGCCGTACGGGGCGTTCACCTGGTACCCCGTTAATGATCATCCGTCGGACGAGGCGCTCTACGACATCGACGTGACGGTGCCGAAAGGCTGGTCGGGCATCGCCAACGGGCAGCTCACCGATACGGTGACGAACGGGGACACGACGACGTTCACGTGGCATTCGCGCGACCCGGTCGCGAGCTACCTGACGACGCTGGCCGTCGGGAAGTACACAAAGGTCACGGACACGGGTCCGCGCGGGTTGCCGATCACGTACTGGCTGCGCACCGGGCATGACGAGGGCATGCGGCCGGTCTTCGAACGTACTCCCGAGATCATCGAGTGGCTGGAGAAGCGCTACGGCCCGTACCCGTTCGCCTCCGCCGGGATCGTGTCGGTGGCCTCGACGTCGGCCATGGAGACCCAGCAGATGATCACCCTGGGGGGCGATCTGGTCGACCAGATGTCCGGCAGCGAGGTGGAGAAGCGGGAGTATCTGGCCGAGGTGATCGCGCACGAGCTGGCGCACCAGTGGTTCGGCAACTCGGTGACGCCCCGCGACTGGCGTTCGGTGTGGCTCAACGAGGGCATGGCCATGTACGCCGAGGGCGAGTGGCTCATCGACGACGGGTTTGCCGATCGGCGCAGCTGGGTAGCGTGGCTTCGCGAGATGGACGTGGCGTCCCGACCGGTGGCCGGGCCACCCGGAAAGTGGGACAAGGAGCACTTCGCGGAGAACAACATCTACGTGGGGCCGGCGTTGATGCTCTACGCGTTCCGCCGGGAGATCGGCGGCTCGGCGGTCGACAAGCTGCTGCGCGATTGGGTGCAAACCCAGCGCAATCAGCCCGTCGACCGCGAAACTTTCACAGCGTTCGTCCAGCAGCGGCACCCGAAGCTGGTGTCGGTGATGAAGGAGTGGTTGGACTCGCCCACGACCCCGAAGGGTCCATGAGGCGGCTAGAGGAGGGCGCCGTCCTCGTGCAACCAGTCGACGAAGGCGCTGGTCACGGCGGCGGCGCAGTCGAGCAGCTCGTCGAGGAGCTGGTCGTGCACGCCGGAGAGCAGGGGAACCTGGACCTCGGCGTAGATCGGCAGCTGGCCGCGCTCGGTGGGGTCACCCACGTACGCCTTGCAGAAGCGGCGCGTGTGGTTCCACTCGTTGACGACGCGGTACGCGCGGTCGACCCAGTCGGGTGGGGTCGTGGCGTGCGGGCGGCCGCGCATGACGAGGATCTCGTCGTCGGGGCCCTCCAGCGCGAAGAGCAGCGCGTGGCGCTCCCACATGGCCAGCAGGCTGCCGTCACCGTCGGTGAGGTAGCGGATCTCGAGGCGGTCGAGCGCCTCGGCGATCCGGGCCATCGTGACGGGCTTCGCCGTCGTCTCAGGGACCCGCTGCTGCGGCAGGTCGACGCGGCGGACCGTCGTGTCGAGGGCGCCGCTGGACTCGAGCAGCGCGGCCGTCTCCGCGTCGAGGTCGCGTTCCGCCAGCGCACCGAGTTCCGTGACGCCACCCGCCGCACCGCCGGTGCGCGAACGCGTCCGTTGAGTTCCTCGCCAAGGCCACCACGCCATCGCTGACGGACCCCCTCCCCACGTCGACTTGGGCCAAGGGGCCCGACGCTACTTGGATCGGCTCATGACGCAAGTCCTTGAGGCAAAGTTGTGATCCAAAAGGACGACAGCGCATCAGCCAAACAGTTAACAGCCAACCGGCCCTCAACTCAACCTGAGCGGTGAGGTTGGTGCCAACCAGACTGAACCGTACTCGCCGGCGAGTCCCGTCCACGCCGCCGAAGCACGGACCGTGACCATACCGTCACGACCGCTTCCGTGAAAGTTCATCCTCACGAGACCCTGCACGAGCCGCTGCGGGACCTGCGCGGACTGCCCGTCGGGGCCGGTAACTACCACCGCGACGTGATCAAGGAGCGCGTCGCGCAGTACCCGCTCGCCCACCGCGCGCGCACCGACGCCCTCGGCCGCCGCCGTGCGCAGCGTCGCCTCGGCGGCCCTGGCCAGGCCCACGACGTCGGCGACCGGCAGCCGCTCCACCACCGGCACCCGGGCGGGCGGCAGTGGCCAGCGCCACTGCGCGTCGCGGCGCGTGGCCGGCGGCAGGTGCGGGTCGTCGAGGCGGGCGAGCAGGTCGGCGGCGGCGATGGTGGTGTCGGTGTCCAGATCGGTGGCGATCGTCCGGGTCGCGAGCACCTTGAACGGCAGCATCGCCCACAGCTGCGCCAGCCCGTCGCCCACGGGACGCAGCCGGATCACCGCCTGCGGGTCGAGCCGCACCAGCCGGTAGGCGAAGGCGCCCGCGTCCGCCCGGGCCGTGGCCGCGATCACGGCACCAGCCAGTCGGTGAGGAACGCCGTCTCCGCCTCGCTCAGCCGCCGGGGCCGCCCGTTTTCAAGATCATATGGTACGAGCACGGAGCACGCCCGTCCCGCGAGCACGTCGCCGTCGAACAGCTCGTACGCGACCGTGAAGCGGCTCGGCCGCAGCTCGGAGATCCACAGCTCGACGCGCACCGTCGGCGGGGCGGCCTTCGCCACGGCATAGTCGACCGGCCGCAGGTAGTCGATCTCGTGCCGGGCGATGACCACGCCCTTGTCGAACGTGGCCACGCCGGCGGCACGCGCGTCGACGAACATGAGCGCCACCCGCGCCTCCTCGTAGAGCGTGAGGAACCGCGCGTTGTTCACGTGGCCGTACGCGTCAAGGTCCGACCAGCGCAGGGGGCACTCGTACCGGTAACGCACGGTCAGTCGCGGGTCAGCTTGCGGTAGGTCACCCGGTGCGGGCGGGCGGCGGCGGCGCCGAGCCGCTCGACCTTGTTCTTCTCGTACGACTCGAAGTTGCCCTCGAACCAGAACCAGCGCGACGGGTCGTCCTCGTCGCCCTCCCACGCGAGGATGTGCGTGGCGACGCGGTCGAGGAACATCCGGTCGTGGGAGATGACCACGGCGCAGCCGGGGAACTCCAGCAGCGCGTTCTCCAGGCTCGACAGGGTCTCCACGTCGAGGTCGTTGGTGGGCTCGTCGAGCAGGATGACGTTGCCGCCGATCTTGAGCGTGAGCGCGAGGTTGAGCCGGTTGCGCTCGCCGCCGGACAGCACGTTGACCGGCTTCTGCTGGTCGGGGCCCTTGAACCCGAACGCGGCCACGTACGCCCGGCTGGGCATCTCGACCTTGCCGACCATGAGGTGGTCCAGGCCGTCCGAGACGACCTCCCACACGGTCTTGGAGGTGTCCAGGCCGGCCCGGTTCTGGTCGACGTACGACAGCGACACCGTCTCGCCGATCTTCACCGTGCCGCTGTCGGGCTGCTCCAGCCCGACGATCGTCTTGAACAGCGTGGTCTTGCCGACGCCGTTGGGACCGATGATGCCGACGATGCCGTTGCGCGGCAGGGTGAAGGAGAGGTCCTTGATGAGGACCCGGCCGTCGAAGCCCTTGTCGAGGTTGTGGACCTCGATCACCGTGTTGCCCAGGCGGGGGCCCGGCGGGATCTGGATCTCCTCGAAGTCGAGCTTGCGGGTCTTCTCGGCCTCGCTGGCCATCTCCTCGTAGCGGGCCAGGCGGGCCTTGGACTTCGTCTGGCGCGCCTTGGCGTTGGAGCGCACCCAGTCCAGCTCGTCGGTGAGGCGCTTTTGCAGCTTGGCGTCCTTGCGGCCCTGCACGGCGAGGCGCTCGGCCTTCTTCGACAGGTACGTCGAGTAGTTGCCCTCGTACGGGTAGGCCCGGCCGCGGTCGAGCTCCAGGATCCACTGGGCGACGTTGTCCAGGAAGTACCGGTCGTGGGTGATCGCGACCACCGTGCCCGGGTACTTGGCGAGGTGCTGCTCCAGCCACTGCACGCTCTCGGCGTCGAGGTGGTTGGTGGGCTCGTCGAGCAGCAGCAGGTCGGGCTGCTCCAGCAGCAGCTTGCACAGCGCCACCCGGCGCTTCTCGCCGCCGGAGAGCTGGCTGACCTGGGCGTCCGGGGGCGGGCAGCGCAGCGCGTCCATGGCCAGTTCGAGCTTGGAGTCGATGTCCCAGGCGTCGGCGTGGTCGAGCTCCTCCTGGAGCTTGCCCATCTCCTCCATCAGCTCGTCGGAGTAGTCCGTGGCCATCAGCTCGGCGATCTCGTTGAACCGGGCCAGCTTGGCCTTCGTGTCGGCCACCGCCTCCTCGATGTTGCCGAGCACCGTCTTGGACTCGTCGAGGCGGGGCTCCTGGGCCACCATGCCGACGGTGTAGCCGGGCATGAGCCGGGCCTCGCCGTTGCTGGGCCGGTCCTGGCCCGCCATGATCCGCAACAGGCTCGACTTACCGGCGCCGTTGGGACCGACCACGCCGATCTTCGCCCCGGGCAGGAAGTTGAGCGTGACGTTGTCCAACACGACCTTGTCGCCGTGCGCCTTGCGCGCCTTCTCCAGGGTGTAGATGAACTGAGCCACTGTGCGCCGTACCTCCGCGTGGGTTATCGCCTCGGGCGCCCGCGAGCGGGCGGACGCCGATGTCCAATCTTTCCAGGTCCCGCTCAGCCACCGGCACCGGGCCGAGGCGCCGGCGGCGCGCGCCACACCGGCGGGTGAGGGGCCCGGCAACGGGTAAGCAGCCGTCCGCTCAGCGAGAATGGTCAAGGTCCCGGCTCGGTCGTTCGGCCACGTCAGTACGCTCGAACGTACCGAAGCCCATCGGCCCGAAGAGGGGTACGGCGTGTCGACACGTAGCTCGTTTGTGGTGGTAGCCAACCGCTTGCCGGTTGACCAGGTGGTTGACGAGTCGGGTGCCACGCAGTGGCAGCGCAGCCCGGGCGGGCTGGTCACCGCCCTGCACCCCGTACTGGCCAGCCACCAGGGCACGTGGGTGGGCTGGTCGGGAGGCACCGGCGAGGCCCCGGAGCCGTTCGAGTTCGACGGGATCAAGCTGTACCCGGTGCCGCTGTCCGAGCGGGAGCTGGAGCGCTACTACGAGGGCCAGTCCAACGCGACGATCTGGCCGCTCTACCACGACGGGGTCGAGCAGCCGCAGTTCCGGCGCAGCTGGCGCGAGGCGTACCGGGTGGTGAACGCCCGGTTCGCGGACGCCGCGGCGGACGTGGCGGCCGAGGGCGCCACGGTCTGGGTGCAGGACTACCAGCTGCAGCTCGTCCCGGCGATGCTCCGCGAGCGCCGCCCCGATCTGCGCATCGGTTTCTTCCTGCACATCCCATTTCCGCCGATTGAGCTCTTCATGCAGATGCCGCTGCGCGCCGAGGTGCTGCGCGGCCTGCTCGGCGCCGAACTGGTCGGCTTCCAGCAGAAGCTCGCCGCCCAGAACTTCGTACGCCTGTCGCGTCACCTGCTCGGGCTGCGGTACGAGGGCAACACCATCGACGTCAACGGCCGCAAGGTCAAGGCCGGCGCGTTCCCCATCTCGATCGACGTGGCCGAGATCGAGCGGCTCGCCGCCACCGACGCGGTGCAGGCCCGGGCCAAGCAGATCCGCGCCGAGCTGGGCGACCCCGAGAAGATCATTCTGGGCGTCGACCGGCTCGACTACACCAAGGGCATCGAGCTGCGCCTCAAGGCCTACCGGGAACTGTTGGCCGACGGCAAGCTCACCACCCCGGACACGGTCATGGTCCAGGTCGCCACGCCGAGCCGGGAACGCGTGGAGCACTACCAGAACCTGCGCGTACGCGTCGAGCGCGAGGTCGGACGCATCAACGGCGAGTACGGACTGGTCGGCCAGCCCGCCGTGCATTATTTGCACCAGTCCTACAGTCGGACCGAACTGGTTGCGCTCTACTGCGCCGCGGACGTCATGATGGTGACACCGTTCCGAGACGGAATGAACCTGGTAGCCAAGGAGTACGTCGCCGCACGCACCGGGGCGGGAGGCGGCGCACTCGTCCTCAGCGAGTTCGCGGGGGCAGCCAGCGAGCTGCGGCAGGCCTTCCTCTGCAACCCTCACGACCTCGACGGCGTAAAGGACGCACTGCTACGCGCGGTCAACGTGGACCGGACGGAGGCCAACAGGCGCATGCGTATTATGCAGCGCCACCTCCGCGCCCACGATGTGAACCGGTGGGCGCGGACGTTCCTCAGTGAACTCGGCGTGCCCGCGGAGGAAACACCGTGACCGATCCCATGGACCCTGCGCTACGTGCCGCGCTGGGTCGCCTCGCCCGTGTCCCGCAACTGCTCGTCATCTGCGACTACGACGGAACCCTCGCCCCCATCGTCGACGACCCCACCAAGGCGGGGCCGCTGCCGGAGGCCGTCGCCGCCGTCCGCTCGCTGGCCAAGATGCCGCAGACCACCGTCGCCGTGGTCTCCGGCCGCGCCCTGCGCGACCTGGCCGCGCTGTCCCGCCTGCCCGCCGACATCCACCTGGTCGGCAGCCACGGCTCCGAGTTCGACATCGGCTTCGTGCAGCCCTTGGAGCCCGAGAAGCTGGAGCTGCGCGCAAGGATGCTCGCCGCCCTGGAGGACATCGCCAGAGACCACCCCGGGGTACGCCTGGAGTCCAAGCCGGCCAGCGTCGCCCTGCACACCCGCAGGGCGGCCACGCCGGAGGTCGGCGCGGCGGCCGTCAACGCCGTCCGCTCCGGACCCGCCGCCTGGCCCGGGATCACGGCCACCGCCGGCAAGGAGGTCATCGAGCTGTCGGTGATCTCGACGCACAAGGGCACCGCCGTCGACATCCTGCGTACCCAGTTCGGCGCGAGCGCGGTGCTGTTCATCGGCGACGACGTCACCGACGAGAACGCCTTCGGCCACCTGCGCGGCCCCGACATCGGCATCAAGATCGGACCCGGCGAGACGAAGGCCCGCTACCGCGTCGAGGACCCCGAGGAGGGCGTCCGCGCGCTCGCGCTGCTGCTGGAGACCCGCCGCCGCTGGCTATTCGCCGAACGCGCCGTGCCGATCGAGAACCACTCCATGCTCGCCAACGGGCGGACCGTCGCGCTGGTCACGCCGGGCGGACGGGTCACCTGGCTGTGCCACCCCCGCCCCGAGTCGTCGGCCGTCTTCGCCGACCTGCTCGGCGGCCCGACGGCCGGGCACTTCTCCGTGACCCCGGCCCGCGACGGGCAACTGCCGCTCAGCCAGCGGTACCGGGAAGGCACGATGACCCTGGAGACCCGCTGGTCGGGGCTCACCGTCACCGACGCGCTCGTCGACGCCGACGGCCACGACACGCTCGTCCGGGTGCTGACCGGCACCGCCCGGGTGGCCGTCGAGTTCGCGCCCCGACCGGAGTTCGGCCAGGTCAACATCGGGCTGCAACCACTCGGCGACGGGCTGCTCGTGGTCGGCTCCAACCACCCGTACGCCCTGTACTCCCCCGGCGTCGACTGGGAGATCAGCTCGGACGGTCGCCAGCCGATCGCCCGCGCCGAACTCGACCTGTCGGCCCACGGCGGCCGGGTGGTCCTCGAACTGCGCATGGGCACCGACGACCTCGACGCGTCGGCGCTGTCCCTGGACAGCGTCGAGCGACGCTGGCGCGACTGGCTGGCCGGGCTACGGCTGCCGCTGCTCGCCCGCGACGAGATCGAACGCAGCGCGCTCGTGCTCCGCGCGCTGTGCCACGAGCCGACCGGCGCGATCCTCGCCTCCGCGACCACCTCGCTGCCCGAGGTGCTCGGCGGGGTACGCAACTGGGACTACCGGTACTGCTGGCTGCGCGACGCCGCGATGACCGCCCGGGCCCTGGTCGACCTCGGCACGATCGACGAGGCCGCCGCGTTCCTGCGCTGGGTCGACCGGCGCATCGCCGACACCGACGGGCACCCCGAGCGGCTGCACCCCCTCTACGCCGTGGACGGGCACGAACTCGGCCCCGAGGCCGTCGTCGACACGTTGCCCGGGTACGCGGGCTCCCGGCCCGTACGGGTCGGCAACGCCGCCCACCGGCAGTTGCAGCTCGACGTGTTCGGCCCGATCGCCGACCTGATCGCGTGCGTCGCCGACACGCGCGGCCGGCTGGCCGACGAGGAGTGGCGGGTGCTGTGCGACATCGTCACGGCCGTCCAGCGGCGTTGGCACGAACCCGACCACGGCCTGTGGGAGGCGCGCATCCCGCCCCGCCACAACGTGTACTCCAAGGTGATGTGCTGGCTCGCGGTCGACCGCGCGCTGCGGGTGGCCGCCGACCACCGGGGCGAGGAGCGTCCCGACTGGGTCCAGCTGCGCGATCGCATCGGGGCGCACGTACTCGAACATGGTTGGCATGAGGGGGCCGGCGCGTTCACCGTCGCGTACGGCGAGCCGGAACTGGACGCGGCCGCGCTGTGGGTCGGGCTGTCCGGGCTGCTGCCCGTCGACGACCCCCGGTTCGTGGCCACCGTCCGCCGGGTGGAGGCCGACCTGCGGGGTGGGGCAGTCGTCTACCGTTATCGATGGGATGATGGGCTGCCCGGCAACGAGGGCGGGTTCCACATCTGCACAGCGTGGCTGATCGAGGCGTACCTGCGCACCGGCCGCCGCGCCGACGCGGAGGAGTTGTTCGCGCAGATGCTCGGTACGGCGGGGCCCACCGGACTGCTCCCGGAGCAGTACGATCCCCTCGCCGAGCGCGGGCTGGGCAACCTGCCCCAGGCGTACAGCCACCTCGGCCTGATCCGCTGCGCGCTGCTCCTGGACGGGGAGGTCAAGGACTGACGTGTCGTCGCTCACCCCCCGGCTGGACGGCTACCGCGACCTAGAGCTGATCGCCCACGGCACCACGTCGCTGGTGTTCCGCGCCACGCAGGAGCGACTCAACCGTACGGTCGCCATCAAGCTGCTGCTCGGCTCGGGGATGGACACGGGCGGCACCACGGAGGCCGCGATCGCCCGCGAGCTGGAGACGATGGTGCGCCTGTCCGCCCAGCCGCACATCGTG